>JAEENW010000011.1 GCA_016283945.1 Bacillota bacterium | reverse complement strand
GAGCGGTACACCTCCGCCAAAAAATCCATGTGGCCGGGCGTATCCACAATGTTAACTTTACATCTGTGCCACTGGAAGGAAGTGACTGCCGCTTGAATGGTAATCCCACGCTGCCGCTCCAAAAACAAGGTGTCCGTCCTCGTTGTCCCTTTTTCGACGCTCCCTGGTTCTGAAATGGCTCCACTGGCATATAGCAGACTCTCCGTCAAGGTCGTCTTTCCAGCGTCTACATGGGCAAGAATCCCGATATTGATAATGTTCATGTCTATCCTCCATACAAGGCCCGAATGGGCGCAAAAATCCCCAGCGGCTAATACTTTTACCGCTGGGGATCATGACTTCGGACACACAGAAACATACACGACTTACATAAGCCGCGGTCCGTCACGATATTTACTAAAAAGGCAAAAGTATTCTTAAAATTGGGTACAAAAACCAAGCCCCTGCAAGGGGCAATCATTTTTGCGCCCATTATCAAATTTTATTTAAGAATACCTTGCCGCATATTTGATAGACTCCTCAAATCAGGATAATAGCAGTATATCATAGTACGCTCTAAAAAACAAGAAATCATTTTACCGATTCCACAAATAAAATCGGAGGGTATTCACTGGAATACCCTCCGGTTTTGGTGATTATCGTGCGTCTATCCGAATTTTTGACTTTGCGGCCCGTTTCCGTTCCTTTTCGGCATGTTCCTGCTGGTAAGCTGCCTCTAATATTCTGTCCACTTGTTCTGGGCCAAAGGCCCTTTTGACCCGCTCATAGTCAGCGGAGACTTGCCGCATGGCCTTGTTTTCCAACTTGACCTCCTGCAATCGATCAGACAGGCGGATGTTGCTCTCCCTCACCCGGCCATAGTCCCCTTGCAGACGCTCAAATTTCCCCCGCAGCTCCACATAGGCCAGATACAGGGAGCGCAGCACCTTGACGATTTGGGCCAGCAGGGGCTTTGCCTTTTTCTCTCGGTAGGCCCGGCCTGTTTCCAGCGTTCCCGGCTCCGGCAAAATCTCCTCCGGATTGGCGGAGAAATCCGCTGCCAACCGCTCCATATTTTTCACCGCCGGGGCAAGTTCTTTGAGCCGCCGTTCCTGGCTCTCCACCTGGTTTTCTTTCTCCGCCTTGACCGTCTCCAGAACGGCGATCTCCTTTGCCCGCTGCTCTTTCTTGTAGTCCAGCACAGACAAGTGCTTGTCGTGGGTGCCTTTGTCCTCCCACTCAATCCCGTGGCGCTCCATGACCAGGGAAAGCTGCTCCTTTTCCGAGCGCACCCACTGGCTCCACTCTGTGTCCCCTCTGGTGCCGCCCTGGAAACCCTGGGCCGCTAACGCCTGTTTCAAAGATACCCTCGTGTCCAGCCCTCGCTTGCTCCCGGTGGTGAATGGTACAAAGTCAATGTGCAGATGGGGCGTAGCCTCGTCCATGTGGAGGTGGGCAGAGAACACCCGGAGTTGGGGGTTGCGCTCTTGAAAGCCCTTCATGTACTCGTCCAAAACCGCTGCCGCAAGCTGTCCCTCCTCGCTGTCGGCGCTCATATCATCTCGATTGCCCACTTGCAGGATGATTTCATGGAACGGCTTTTCCTGCTTGCCGGAGCGGATCTTCTCATAGTAATCCTCTATCCTTCTGTCGGCCCTGGTTTGTTTAGCGTTGTACCGTTCCAGAGCCTCGTCAAAGAGTTCATGGTACACCGCCTTGATATTCTCCTGGCAGTAGGTTATATTCAAGTGGGAGCGTTCCGGGTCAGTGTTCTTGGCGTGGAATTTTCTACTGTTATGGTTCACCGATCCTTGGCCCACCATGGCGCTGATTGTCCTTTTCAAATCAATCCCTCCTCCCTTTTCCGCCGCGCAAGCGGCGAGCCTTTGTTACTTTCTGCGAAAGTAACGCAAAAGCACTTTTGACAGCCTGACGGCCATCAAAAGCGCATTTGCGCCCTACGGGGTGGTGTGGGGGCTTTGCCCCCGGCAACTGCGGTTGCCTCCCCCAGCAGGGCCGCCCTTTGAAAAGGGCACCCTGCACCCCGCCTAAACTTTGTCACTCGCCGTTGGGCAGGGTGGAAAGGCCAGGGGCCTTTCCACCGCCCGGCAAGTGTTTTCCGTGGGCCGAAAGTCAAGGGGTACGGGTTGTATTGACTTGCGGCAATCTCCACCCGCAGGTATGCCCCCCTTGACTTTCGCCCCCGCTCCCCGTGACAGCCGTGACGACCGTGACGATGTTTTACACACCGCCTCCGCACTCCGAAAAGCTGTCACAGCTGTCACGGTCGTCACGCCTGGGGTTCCTCCAACGTGAGCTTGATACTCCGCCCGGCATGGGTTCGGGCGCTTTCATAGTGGATGTGGTACTCATAGGACAGCCGCCACGCCCGGACATTCAGCCGCATAGCCAGGGCATTGGGTTTCATATCCAGCCCCAGGGCGGCGACAAGTTCCGTGGCCGTCCCTCTCCACTCTGGCCGTTCCGCCGTTACCAGGGCGGCAACAGCCTCCAACACCGGGTCAGGCGGCTCCTGCCGCAGCTCCGTTTCCCGCCGCTCCAGCTCCCACACAAGCCGTTCCTCGTCCCGCTTGAGGTAGAGGCGCTGGTCTTGCTGATCCCGCCCAGAAATGTCCAGGGTGGCGGCGTTGTCTGCCCGCCGCTCCTTTTGGAGCAGAAAGGCCCCGTCTGCCGCACCCAATAAGCCGTTGGTGCCGGAGATCATATCAAACTTATCATCGGCCTGCTGCTTGCGGGTGTGATGTACAACCAGGAGGCAAACCCCGCTTATATCGGCAAACCGTTTCAGTTTGGTGATTACCTCATAGTCGTTGGCATAGCTGTACTTCTCTGCCCCGGCCTCCCGGATTTTTTGCAGGGTGTCGATGATAATAAGCCGGGTGTCCGTGTGTTCCCGGACAAAGCCCTTTAGCTGCTCCTCCAGGCCACCGCCGAGCTGCTTAGCTCCGATGGCAAAGAACAGGTTTCCGGTACTCTCTACTCCAAACATCCGGTACAACCGCTCCTGTAAGCGACGGTGGTTGTCCTCCAGGGCCAGATAGAGGACTGTCCCCTGGCGCACCTCATACCCCCACAGGGAAAGGCCCATACTCACATGATAGGCAAGCTGGGCCATGAGAAAGGACTTGCCCACCTTGGGAGCGCCCACAAAGAGATATGTCCCCGCATAGAGCAGACCGTCTACCACAGGAGGTCTGCCGGGGTACACCTGTTCGTAGAGGTCATTCATAGACACGGTAGGCAGATAGGCCGGGTCATTGACCCGGCTTATCTGCCGCAGGATTTCCTCCAAATCTCTTTCCGGGGGCTTGTGTTCTGTCACGCCCTCTGCTATACTTTGGTTAGGTTTTTGTGAGAGCGACTGTCCCCCGTCTGCGCCAACAGGCGGATATGGGGCAGTCGTTTTCTCTTGCAATCTATCCATCTATCAATCCTCCCTCATGCCGTCCATGATGGCGGCGATCAGCCGGATGGTGTCCAGCAACTCCCCATCCACGCCATTCCCGGCCTCGATACGCTCCAGTTCTTCCAGAACGGCGGCCAGCTCGTTCCGCAGGGCCTTATACACCCTGGGGTTGCCCTGTACCACCACATCCCGGCACAGCAGCCGTCGGGTGATGTAGTCCTGTTTGGTAAGGCCGGAGAGCCGCACAGCGGTTTCAATTTCCCTGTCCTCATCCGGGGACACCCGGAAAGCCACAGTTTTGTTTCTCCAGCGGTTGTGTCGGTCAAGATTTTTCACTGACATGATTTAGGCCCCCTTTCGCTCCATGTCCAGTTTGTCCGCCATCTCCGCCTGCCGGGTGGGGAACAGGTGGGCGTAGCGGTAGGTAATATCAATGCTTTCATGTCCCACCCGGTCAGCGATTGCCAGGGCCGTAAAGCCCATGTCAATGAGCAGCGAAATGTGGGAGTGCCTCAGGTCGTGTATTCTGATCCGCTTTACCCCGGCCTCTTTCGCACCCCTGTCCATCTCCCGGTGGAGGTAGGATTTTGTCACCGTGAAAATGCGGTCGGTGGGCTTCACCCCATACAGGCTCTTGATATAGTCTCGCATTTCTTCACAGAGGAAAGCGGGCATTTGAATGACCCGGTTGCTCTTAGGGGTCTTGGGGTCGGTAATCACATCCTTGCCCTTAATCCGCTGGTAGGACTTGGAGATGGTGACGGTCTGTTTCTCAAAGTCGAAGTCGCCAGGAGTGAGGGCCAGCAGCTCCCCCTCCCGGACGCCGCACCAGTAGAGCATTTCAAAGGCGTAATAGGAAAGGGGCTTGTCCATCATGGCCTCGGCGAATTTCAGATACTCCGCCTTTGTCCAGAACAGCATTTCCCGTCCCTTTGGCTTTCCCATATTGCCCGCCTGGGCAGCGGGATTGACCTTTAGATTGTAGTGCCGTACCGCATGGTTGAACACGGCGCTCAACTGATTGTGCAGCGTTTTTAAGTACACCGGAGAGTAGGGCTTGCCGTTCTTGTCCCGGTAACCCAGCATTTCATTCTGCCAGGCGATGACCTCCTTGGAGTGAATGTCGCACATCTTCCGCTTGCCGAAGTACGGCACCAACTTCTTGTAGAGGATATGCTCTTTCGTCCCCCAGGTGTTTTCCTTGATACGGCCTTTCATGTCCGCCACATAGACAGCCACGAAGTTTTCAAAGGTCATTTCCAGGTCGGCGGTCTGTTGTTGCAGGAATGTCCGCTCCCACTCCAGAGCCTCCCGCTTGGTGGGAAAGCCCCGTTTCATTTTCTTTACTTTCTTGCCCGTCCAGTCCTCGTAGTAAAAGGACGCATACCATGTGCCCTTTGCCTTGTCTTTGTATGCCGGCATTGTGGTTCCCTCCTTATTGTCTGTCCCGCAGCCCATAGAATTTTTCCTCGAAGTAGCGCCTGCTTACCCGTCCGGGAATGGTGAGAAAGCCTTTTTTCTTCAGCTCCTCGTTCATCTCCCGCACCAGCTTGTAGGCGTAGGGCTTGGAAATGCCCAGCTCCCTGGCGACCTCCTCTGCTCTCACAAACAGCTCCTTTTCCATGGTCAGCACCTCCTTATTTTAGTTTCGCAAATATGTTAATGTCACCATCTTCATTATACATTAACATAAGTGTTAATGTCAAGAATTTATTTCGCATTTTTGTTAAAGATTATCTTGCATCTTTCGCTTTTTTGCGCTATACTATTGGCAAAGGCGGTGGGATATTATGACAGTCGGAGACAAGATAAAGAAAATCCGCACCTTTCGAGGCATGACACAAAAGGAATTGGGGCTTGCTATCGGCTTTGAGGAAAAGGGAGCGGACAACCGGATCGCCCAGTATGAGACGAATTACCGTGTTCCGAAACGGGAACTGCTGGACAAGATGGCCGAGGCGCTGCGGGTAGACCGCCAGAACTTCTACACCATCGCCCCCGGCTCTGCCGAGGACTTCATGCGGACATTCTTCTGGCTGGACGAGGACAGCCCTGGCGCTATCCGCCTGTTCCAACTTGTCCGCAATCCGGGCAGAGCAGGGGCCGCTGATGATACCGCTGTACGGTACAATGATAGCGATGACTGGCCCGCACACCCTCCCGTGGGTATGTACTTCCAGTATGGCCTTGTGGACGAGTTCATGCGGGAATGGCTTTTTCGTCAGCAGGAGTTACACGCCGGGGAGATCACCAGGGAAGAGTATTTTGAATGGAAACTCAACTGGCCCCATACCTGCGACGATGGCCTGGAAAGCGAATATTATATCCCTTGGCGGAAAAATAAATAAGACAAGCAAAAAAACCGCCCTGCTGAATTTGTCGTTCAGCAGGGCGGTTTTGCTTGTCCTTTTGGGATTTTTCTCTTGAGAATACCGGGCGGACACAAATAGTATCAATCCAGTATCAAGAGCAGTATGGACGGGCAAAAAAGCCTGTATTCATGCGGGTTTTCGCCGTTTCGAGCGTCATTCCCACTCTATCGTGCTCAGCGGCTTGTCGGAGATGTCCCAGAGGACTCTGTTGACGCCGGGGACGGTGGCGATGATGCGGTCGCGCATCCTCTTGAGCATATCCCAGGGGATCTCGACGGCTTCGGCGGTCACGGCGTCGACGGTGTTGATAGCCCTGATGACGACGGCCCAGCCCATGTAGCGCTTGCCGTCCTTGATGCCGGTGGACTTGAAGTCGGGGATAGCGCAGAAGTACTGCCAGGGGGTAGGATCCATCTTGCCTATCTCATCGCGGACGATGGCGTCGGCCTCTCTTACGGCCTCGAGCCTGTCGCGGGTGATGGCGCCGATGCAGCGCACTCCAAGGCCGGGGCCGGGGAACGGCTGCCTGTAGACCATGGCGTGGGGAAGCCCGAGGGCCTCGCCTACGACTCTGACCTCGTCCTTGTAGAGGAACTTGACCGGCTCGACGAGCTCGAACTGGAGATCCTCAGGGAGGCCGCCCACGTTGTGGTGAGCCTTGACTCCGTCGGACTCGAGGATGTCGGGATAGATGGTGCCCTGTCCGAGGAACCTGATGCCGTCGAGCTTGGCGGCTTCCTCGGCGAACACGTCGATGAAGAGCTTGCCGATGATCTTTCTCTTCTGCTCGGGATCGGCGACTCCGGCGAGGGCGTCGAGGAACCTGTCGACCGCGTCAACGTAGACGAGGTTGACGTCGAACTGCTTGCCGAAGACCTCGCAGACCTGCTCGGGCTCGCCCTTCCTGAGGAGTCCGTGGTTGACGTGGACGCAGGTGAGCTGCTTGCCTATGGCCTTGGAGAGCAGAGCCGCGCAGACGGAGCTGTCGACTCCGCCGGAGAGCGCGAGGAGGACCTTGCCGTCCCCGACCTGCGCCCTGATGGCCTCGACCTGCTCGTCGATGAAGGCCTTGGCGAGCTCGGGAGTGTTGATCCTCTTCATATCATCGGGTCTCTTGTTGCTGTTCATTCGGAAGCCTCCTTAGCGCTTGACCGCGCTGGTATCCTTGAGTATTACGTCGTGAGCTCCGCCCTCTACGATAGAGGTCGCGGAGACGAGGGTAAGCTTTGCGTTCTGCTGCAGCTCGGGGATGGTGAGCACGCCGCAGTTGCACATGGTGGACTTGACCTTGGCCAGGGACATCCTGACGCCGTCGGAGAGCATGCCCTTGTAGGGGACGTAGGAATCGACGCCCTCCTCGAAGCTGAGCTTCTCCTTGCCGCCGAGGTCGTAGCGCTGCCAGTTGCGGGCGCGGTTGGAGCCTTCGCCCCAGTACTCCTTGACGTAGCTGCCGTTGACCATGAGGCGGGCGGTGGGGCTCTCCTCGAAGCCGGCGAAGTATCTGCCGAGCATGAGGAAGTCGGCTCCCATGGCGAGCGCGAGGGTCATGTGGTAGTCGAGCACGATGCCTCCGTCGGAGCAGATGGGCACGTACACGCCGGTCTCCCTGAAGTACTCGTCGCGGGCCTTCGCGACCTCGATGACGGCGGTCGCCTGTCCGCGGCCTATGCCCTTGGTCTCTCTGGTGATGCAGATGGAGCCTCCGCCTATGCCGACCTTGACGAAGTCGGCTCCGGCCTCGGCGAGGAACCTGAAGCCCTCGTCGTCGACGACGTTTCCGGCTCCGACCTTGACGCTGTCGCCGTAGCGGCTGCGGATCCATTCTATGGTCCTCTTCTGCCAGATCGAGTGTCCCTCGGAGCTGTCGATGCAGAGGATGTCCACTCCGGCCTCGACGAGCGCGGGAACTCTCTTCTCGTAGTCTCTGGTGTTGATGCCGGCGCCTACGACGTAGCGCTTCTCGTCGTCGAGGAGCTCGATCGGGTTCTGCTTGTGGCTGTCGTAGTCCTTGCGGAACACGAAGTACTTCATCCTGCCCTCGGCGTCGACTATGGGCAGAGCGTTGAGCTTGTGATCCCAGAGCATGTCGTTGGCGTCCGCGAGGCTGATGCCCTCTCTGGCGTAGACGAGCTTTTCGAGCGGGGTCATGAAATCGCTGACCTTGGTATCCTCGCCCATGCGGCTGACGCGGTAATCGGTGCTGGTGATCATTCCGAGCAGCTTGCCGTTCGCGGTGCCGTCGTCGGTGACGGCAGTTGTGGAGTGGCCGGTCTTGGCCTTGATCTCGAGCAGCTCGCCGAGCGTTCCGTCGGGACGGATGTTCGCGTCGGAGGATACGAAGCCCGCCTTGTAGTTCTTGACGCGGGCGACCATGGCCGCCTCGCTCTCGATGCTCTGGGCGCCGAAGATGAAGGAGATGCCTCCCTCCTTGGCCAGCGCTACCGCGAGCCTGTCGCCGGATACCGACTGCATGATCGCGGAGGTGAGCGGGATGTTCATCGAGATCGCCGGCTCCTCTCCCTTTCTGAATTTGGTGACCGGAGTCTTCAGACTGACATTGTCAGGGATGTGCTCCGCTCCGGAATAGCCGGGGATCAGCAGATACTCGCTGAAGGTCCTGGACGGTTCTGAATAGAATCTTGCCATTAATCTAACACTCCTAAATACTCCTCAAAAGTGATGCCTTTTTCAACTATCTCAGCCGCGACGTCAGCTCCGACGTAGCGTATGTGCCAGGGCTCGAAGACGTATCCTGTGATCTCTCCGGGCTGCATCTGGCCGTTAACGGTCTTGCCGTCGATGTATCTGATGATGAAGCCGTACTCGTGCGCGTGCTCCGCGACCCACTTGCCCTCCGCGGTGCCTCCGAAGCTGTAGGAGAGCGCGTAGCCCTCGGACTTGCCGCCCAGATCGCAGCATAGGCCGCTCTGGTGCTCGGACTCGCCGGGGCGGGCGCTGAAGGTGTTGGCCTCGGCCTCGCCGTGGTTGGCGACGTAGCTCTTGAAGAGCGAATCCTGATAGCTGTAGGAGCGGAAGCCCGTCCTGAGGGCGATGTCTACGCCGTCCTTCGCGGCGGCGGCGAACATCTCCTCGAGCGCGTCGGCAGCGACCTTGCGCAGCTTGTGGGTATCGGCGTTGCCTACCCCCGCGACGGTCTTGGATACCGTGACCATGTCGTCAGGCCAGTAGTCCTTGCTCAGGGGATGGGTCTTGTTTACGAGTATGAGGTAGTTGTCGTCCACGACGCCGATCGGAGCGGCCTTGCCGTTCTCCCCTATCGTGTAATCCTGCATGGACGCCGCGATCTCCTGCGGAGTCGGCTCGTGGGGCGGCTCGGGAGTCTCGCCGGATGGAGCGGAGCTCTCCGGAGCGCTCTCGCCGGACTTGGCGACGGCCTCTGTCTGGGTCCCTGGATCAGCGGACGGCTTTGGCGCCTTCCTGCCGCAGGCAGAGAGCCCCAGGCACAGGGCAAGTATTAAAAGAAATGCAACGATATATTTGCTTTTCATATAAGTCTCCATTTTGGTTAAAAAATTATACATCATGCGCGACTGGCCGTTCAATAGAAATATGTCCCGAGGGGAGATTTTTTGGACGCGGGCGCGGGAGGCGCGGCCGCTGCCCGCGCAGGGAGATCACAGTCCGGACGGGAGACGCGGAAACCGGAGCAGAAGTCGCGGGACAGGGAACAGAAGGCGCAACTTTTCAACGCTGCCCTTGAAAACCAGCCTGCAAATGTTATATATTGTTATAAACGTGATATGTCAGAAAAAGGAGGCAACAGGCATGAGATTCGCGGCCGCAGGCTTCATCTGCGTGGACTACTACACAAACCTCGGAGGGCGCTGCTACCCGACCGGCAACGGCGTCGACGTCCTCTACAACCTCATGAGCATGAGGGACGACATCGAAGGGGCGGTCATCTCCGCTGTGGGAGACGACGAGTACGGAAAGCTGCTCAGGGACTCCTTCGAGGAGCGCGGGATAGATATCTCGCGGCTCGAGACCGTCGAAGGCGCCTCCACCGCGAGCTTCGGCATGCTGCTCAACGGCAGGGACCGCGTCCACGCCTTCCCCAACAAGGGCGTGATGGACGGATACCGCTTCAGCGACGACGCCGTGCGCTACGCCGCCGGCTTCGACTGCGTGCACGTCGACTACCAGAGCGAGCTCTGCACGAGGCTTCCCGAGATCGCCTCCGAAGGCGCCATGATATTCTTCGACTTCACGAAGATCAGGGGAAACGATCCCAGAGCGGAGAACATCTACCCCTATCTGAAGGCCGGCCTCGGTTCCTTCGAGGAGGACGGAGAGGAGCTCCGGAGCTTCCTCAGGCACGGCTGCGAGCGCGGCGCGAAGATCATGATAGGCACCATGGGCGAGAAGGGCTCGGTCGCCTTCGACGGCGAGCGCTTCTACGAGTGCGGGATAGTGGAAACAGAGCATCTGGAGAACACCGTGGGAGCGGGAGACTCCTATTTCGCGGGCTTCATAAGCGCCCTTCTCGACGGGAAGAGCGTTCCGGAGTGCATGATGTCCGGCGCGGCCAGGGCCTCTAAGGTCGTCTCGCACTTCGAGCCCTATTTCTGACGGCAGCAAGGCGCGGGGCTTCCGCGCTTATAGTATCGGCGGCGCGGGACTTTCCGCGCGTCTCACAGCGGCGCCGGCCTGAAACCGGCGCGGAGCGTTTAAAGGAGGAAACAATGATAATAGATGTACACGCGCATCCGCTGCTCTTCGACCTGATAACGCCGGGCAGCGGCGACAGCGTCTTCGAGTGGCGGAGGCAGAACTTCGGCCTCTACAAATCCGGGATCACCTCGGCGGAGTTCTTCCTGAAGGTCGCCGATCACGCGAAGGTCGACCGGACCGTGCTCCTTCCGGAGGACTATTCCGCGGAGATGGGCCGCCCGCTCATCAGCAACGACGAGATCGCAAAGATCGTCGCCTTCGCTCCTGAACGCTTCATAGGCTTCGCGAGCGTCGATCCCAGAAGCGGCGGCGCGGCCGAGGAGCTCGAGAGAGCCTTCACCGAGCTGAAGCTCTCGGGTCTCAAGCTCAACCTCTCGCACCTGCACATGTTCCCGTCGGACGCGAGGCTGCGCCCCCTGCTGGAGCTCTGCCTCAGGTACGGCAAGCCCGTGACCTTCCACTGCGGCTACAGCTGGGAGCCGGATTCACCCTCCAAGTACTCGAGGCCAATAGACTTCGAGGATATCGCTGTGGAGTATCCTGAACTTCGCTTCTGCCTCGCGCATCTGGGCTTCCCCTGGGTCGCTGAGACCGTGATGATGATACTCAAATACCCGAACGTCTATACGGATACCTCGACCGTGTTCATGGGCTCGCCGAGAGACTGGTACCGCCAGATCTTCACCGTCGACATGGGGATCGACTGGCTCGAGAACAACTTCGCCGACAAGGTCATGTACGGCTCCAACAACCCGCGCTGGCGCCAGGAGAGAGCCCTCGACGGTCTGCTCTCGCTGGGGCTGAGGGAGGACGTAGTCAGAAAGATCACGGGGGAGAACGCCCTGAGATTCCTAGGTATGGAGACCGCGGACGGGACTTCCGCGGACAGGAGGTGAGAACATGGTAAAGTACAAGACCTGCACTGTTGAGACCACCGAAGTGTTCCAGATGATCAACATCACGGACGAGGTGAGCTCCTTCGTCGAGGCATCCGGGATCACCGACGGCGTATGCTACGTCATTTCCAAGCACACCACGACGGCGATACTCGTCAACGAGTCCCTGCCCTGCGTCGAGAAGGACATCGAGGACATGTTCGAGCGCCTCGTTCCGACCCACGCCCCGTATGTGCACACCCACATGCTTCCGACCTACGGCACCTGCTCGGGCAACGCGCCCGGACACCTGAAGTCCGCGATCGGCGGCTACTTCGCCATCATGCCCGTGATCGGGGGAAAGCTGGTCCGCGGAGGCGCCCAGGACATCTACTTCACCGAGATGGACGGCCTCCAGAAGCGCAGCTTCACCATCATGGTGATGGGCGAATAGCTGATCCCGCCCGTACTTTTGACCGCTGCTCTTGCGTTCCGCCGCAGCCTCTCCGCCTCAGGAGAGACTGCGGCTTAATTGTTTCTGCGTTCTCCGCTCATTCCCCGAAGATCCTCCGCTTCGGGTTGATTACCATTGTTTTACTGTTAAATATTGGTATAATGAGTTCAAACCGATACGGCCTGCCGCGTTTTAAGCGTGTCAAAGGGGGAACGACATGATGAGAGCGAACGGAGATAGCGCGCCGGAGAGCGCGCGCAGCATGCAGGAAGAGACAGAGCTGAACAGGCCAGCGGCCGAATGGAGATCTGACCGGTCCGCGGATGACTGCGGGATCGAAAGGCCGGCGGCCGATCCCGGGGAGGACATCGACCTCAGGCCGGACGGAGGACAGCTCCGCCCCTTCCCGAGCTACATTCTGATAATAAACGAGCGCGGCGACGGCCGGGCGGGCTACGGGATAGGCCGCCTCGAGGACGGAGAGGTGCGCGGGGCGATCACCGACATAACGAGTGACGAGAGCCTCGTCAGGGAGACTCTCACGAAGATCAACAGATACGGGCTGGACCCGGTGCATCTGAGGGATATAGTTGAGGATATGCTGAAGCAGTGAGGGAGCCCGCGGAGCGGATTCCGAGAGACGGCGCGCGGATCGGCGCATCAGGCCGCAGCGTCTGTCTTCCGCGCCGCGCCACCTGCCCTTCAGCTCAGTCCGCGTCCCCTTTCCCGGCGTACTTCGGCCGGATCTTAACGAAATAGTAGATCATGACGGAGACCGCGGCGCAGGCCCAGCCGAAGGGATAGGCGAAATAGACGTTCTGCACGACGTAGTTCTGCCTCATCGCGAAGAAGAGGAAGAGCTGCCTGCAGCCTATCATTCCGAGTATGGAGCAGAGCATGACGACGAAGGACTTCCCGAAGCCCCTCACGGCGTTCGCGAAGACGTTGTTCAGCGACTGGCAGTAATAGAACGGGATCATAACGTGGACCATCGAGGCGCCGTAGGCTATCGCCTCGGGCTTCTCGATGAATATGCTCACGAAGAACTCGGCGTTGGTATAGACGACGCTGCCCACGACGAGCACGTAGACCGCGCAGACCGCGAGGGCTGTGCGTATGCCCTTGAAGGCGCGTTCGTACTTGCGGGCGCCGACGTTCTGCGCCACGAAGGTCGCGGTCGCGAGGCCGAGGCACTGGGCGATCATGCCTACGAAGCGGTCTATCCTCTTGGCGGCGCCTATGCCGGCCATCGCCGCGGAGCCGAAGGAGTTGATGTAGCGCTGGACGAAGAGGTTCGATATCGAGATCAGGCTGGACTGGATCGCGGCAGGGAAGCCGAGCGAGGCGATCGCCGAGAGCATCTCGCGGTCCATCCGCATGAGCCTCGAGGGGTAGAGCCTGTAGACGTCGTCCGTCTTGAGCATGCGGGAGTAGACCAGGGTCACGCTGAGGCCCTGGGAGATTATCGTTGCGAGGGCGGCGCCCATCACGCCGAAGCCGAGGAACACCACGAAGAGTATGTCCATCGCGATGTTCGTGAGGCTGGAGATCACGAGGTAATAGAAAGGCCTTCTGGAGTCGCCGACCGCTTGGAGTATCCTGGAGCCGACATTGTAGATCGCCGTGAACAGCACGCCGACGAGATACACCCTGAGGTAAGCCAGGGCCTCGGGAAAGACGTCGTCCGGGCAGCGCACGACCCTGAGCAGCACGGGCGCGAGGGCTATGCCCGCGCAGGCCATGGAAAGGCCGACGAGCATGCCGAGGGAGACCAGGGTGTGCAGGGCTTTCTCCATGTTGGCGCGGTCTCTGGCGCCGAAATACCTGGACACCAGAACCCCGCCTCCAGTGGAGAAGCCGACGAAGAAGCCGTTGAGGAGCTGCGATATGTCCGCGCTCGAAGAGACCGCCGCCAGGGAGGTCGTTCCGAGCGCCCTGCCGACGACTATCGAGTCGACGCTGTTGTACAGATTTTGAAAGACCTGTCCGGCGAAGATGGGGAGAGCGAACAGTATAAGCTCCCTCATTATGTTGCCCTGGGTCAGGTCGCGCGAGCCCTTCTTCATGCTGCCTCACCGGACGGCCGCTCCGCGGCCGCCCTTACCCATAATACAAATACTTATCGTATTGTATCACCGATCGCCGCGCCGGGCAAAGCCAAGATCGCGGGACAAAGAGCGGCCCCGCGTCTGACGCGGGATCCTGATCACATTAAAAGCGGCGCCTCCCTGTGCGGGAAGCGCCGCTCTTTGAGCTGTTATTCGCTTTAGGGAAGCGCGATTACATCACGCCGCCCATTCCGCCCATGCCGTCCATGGCGGGAGCCGGAGCGGCGGGCTTGGGGATCTCGACCACGCAGGCTTCGGTGGTGAGGAGCAGAGCGGAGGCGGAAGCCGCGTTCTGCAGCGCGGACCTGGTGACCTTGGTCGGGTCGACGATGCCGGCGCCGATCATGTCCTCATATTTCTCGGTGGAGGCGTTGAAGCCAACGCCCTTCTTGGCGTTCTTGACGGCCTCGATCACGACGGAGCCTTCGAAGCCCGCGTTCTCGGCGATCTGGCGTACGGGCTCCTCGAGAGCTCTTACGATGATGCCGGCGCCGGTCTTGACGTCTCCGCTGAGGGTCTCGGCGTACTTCTTCACTGCCGGGATGGCGTTGGCGAGGGCGACTCCGCCGCCCGGGACGATGCCTTCCTCGACCGCGGCCTTGGTCGCGTTGAGGGCGTCCTCGATGCGGAGCTTTCTCTCCTTCAGCTCGGTCTCTGTGGCCGCGCCGACCTTGATGACGGCTACGCCGCCGGAGAGCTTTCCGAGCCTCTCGGCGAGCTTCTCTCTGTCGTAGTCTGAGGTGACGGTCTCCATCTGGGCCTTGATCTGAGCGGTCCTGGCCGCGAGCTCTTCCTTGCTTCCGGCGCCGCCGACGATGACGGTGTTCTCCTTGCTGACCTTGACGGTGGAAGCGCTTCCGAGCATATCGATGGTAGCGTCCTTGAGCTCATAGCCGAGCTCGCTGCTGATGACGGTGCCTCCGGTGAGGATGGCGATATCGTTGAGCATCTCCTTGCGCCTGTCGCCGAAGCCCGGAGCCTTGACCGCTACGCAGTCGAACACGCCTCTGAGCTTGTTGAGGACCAGGGTCGCGAGAGCCTCGCCCTCGACGTCCTCAGCGATGATGAGCATCTTCTTGCCCTGCTGGACGACCTGCTCGAGGATAGGCAGGAGCTCCTGGATGTTGGAGACCTTCTTGTCGGTGATGAGGATGTACGGGTTGGAGAGCACTGCCTCCATCTTGTCGGTATCGGAGACCATGTAGGCAGAGAGGTAGCCTCTGTCGAACTGCATGCCCTCGACGACCTCGAGCTCGGTGCCCATGGACTTGGACTCCTCGACGGTGATGACGCCGGCGGCGCCGACCTTCTCCATCGCGTCAGCGATGAGTCCGCCGATCTCGCTGTCTCCCGCGGAGACGGAAGCGACCTGGGCGATAGCCTCCTTGCCGTCGACCGGCTTGGAATTCTTCTTGAGCTCTTCGACGGCTACGTCGACAGCGCCCTGGATGCCCCTCTTGAGGATCATCGGGTTGGCGCCGGCGGCTACGTTCTTGAAGCCGTCTCTGATGATGGCCTGGGCGAGCAGGGTCGCGGTGGTGGTGCCGTCGCCCGCGACGTCGTTGGTCTTGGAAGCGACTTCCTTGACAACGGCGGCGCCCATGTTCTCGTAAGCGTCCTCGAGCTCGATCTCCTTGGCGATGGTGACGCCGTCGTTGGTGATCAGCGGGGAGCCGAACTTCTTCTCGATGAGAACGTTCCTGCCCTTGGGGCCGAGAGTGATCTTAACGGTATTAGCCAGCTGGTCTACGCCGGACTGGAGCTTTCTTCTGGCGGTCTCGCCGAAGTTGATATCTTTTGCCATGATCCTTGCCTCCTGTTATTTCGCTACCGCGAGTATGTCCTTCTGGCTGACGATGATCAGATCCTCGCCGTCCATCTTGATCTCAGTTCCGGAATACTTAGAGATGATGACCTTGTCTCCCGGGACGACTTCCATCTTGACGTCGTCGGTTCCGGGACCGACGGCTATGACCTCAGCGAGCTGCGGCTTCTCCTGAGCCGAACCCGGAAGTACGATGCCGCTCTTGGTCTTTTCTTCAGCTTCGAGCCTCTTGATGAGGACCCTGTCACCTAAAGGTCTGATTTCCATGATTGCCTCCATATATTTAAATATAATCTTGACGCTGTTGTTAGCACTCTATTCTTTTGAGTGCTAAAACCATTATAGCCACCTGCGCCCTCTTGTCAATACGAAAAAACGGGTCGCGAGGGATTCTTCACTCTAAATTCATAATAATCTGAGCATCATCTCCGCCTGCTCCCTGAGATCCTCAAGGCCCGATCCGCCGCGCCCCTCCGAAAGCACAATGAGCTTGCGGAACATATCCCCCGCTCTCTCCTTATCGCCCAGACGCAGTCCGCAGAAGCACCCGAACAGAAAATACGCGGTGGCGAGCTCGACGAGCGAGTCATCGCTGTCCTCCTTCTCAGCCAGCTCCTCTCTCAGCTTGAGAAATCTTTCGTAGCAGCTCTCCGCCCTGGGTATGTCCCCCGCGTCGGCTGCGGCTTCAGCGAGACGCAGACAGGCCGCGGCGAGGTCTTTTCTCGCCTGGATGAGCTCGGTCTCACGCGCCAGCTCCTCCCTTATCTCGAGGCTCCTCTCATAGTACTTCAGCGCCTCTGACAGGTCTCCCCCGCTCTTGACAGCGTCGCCGAGATTGCTGAGAGCGACCGACAGAGAGCGCCTTGAGGCGGCGGTGCCGGTCTCGGAGGCGACGGCCTCTTCTATCTCGAGGGCCATACCGTAATACTCCCTCGCCTTTTCATAGTCTCCTTCGGCCTCGGCGAGGTTGCCGAGGCTGTTGCAGCACGAGCCCAGGTCGAGCCGGGACCTGACGGTCGCGGCAACGTTATTAAGGGCCTTGCAGAGCCTGAAGCTGTACTCAAAGTGCCGGCGCGCTGAGGGCAGGTCGTCCTCAGACATCGCCATGCCTCCGAGATTCAAACGGCATATCGCCACGTCGCGGTATGAATCCAGGCTTCCGGTCTCGTCTCCGATCGCTTCGCAAATCTCCAGGCTGCGGCTGTAGTATTGGCGGGCGGCGGGCAGATCGTTCTCCTCCTTCGACAGATCGCCCAGGCTGCCGAGCACGACCGCCAGCCCCCGGCGGTATCTTCTCGCCCCCGACTCCTTTGACAGCTGCTCCCGGATCGCGAGAGCCTTCTCATAGTATTCACGGGCGAGGGCAAGGTCTCCCATAGATTCCGCCGCGCTTCCAAGCCCCAGATAGCTGTCGGACAGATCGTAGCGCGACTCGGCGGAACCGGTCTCGGCGGCCAGAGCCTCCCTTACGGCGAGAGACTTCCTGTAGTATTCCACGGAGGATGAGAGCTCTCCTCCGGACTCCGCGATATGACCGAGCCTTCTGTATAAGCGGGACAGGTAGAGCCGCGAGCTCTCCGAACCTGTTGCCTGCGCGAGCGCTTCCGCTATGGTGAGAGCCTTCCCGAGCTGCTCAGCCGCGGCAGCCATATCGCCCTTCTCCTCTTCGGCGAGCGCGAGCCTGTCGAGACTGACCGCGAGTATATGGAAGTATTCCTTCTTTCCGATAGCCGCGAGATTTAAAGCGTGATTGCTCGCCATCTCATAGGACTCAAGAGCGTCATCCGTCAGGTGAAGCGCCATCCTTGCGTCTCCGAGAACCAGAAGATCGCGGACGATATCGTAAAACTTCTCCACGCTCGGCCCTCCTGCCGAGAAGTCCTCCATCAGCTTCACCGTATGCCTGCGTCTCCATTCGAGCCCCTCGCTGAGATCCCGCTCGACGCCCTTCCCGGACTCGTACATCGAGGCCAGCTTCTCCATCGCCTCGGGCACTCCGGCTTCCGCGGCGCCTCTTATGAGCTCTTCCGCGCGCCGCGGATCGACCTCCACATCGATCCCGTCCAGGTACGCGAGGCCTATGAGGTAGTTGTGCTCCGGACGGTCCCCGCTCTCGGAGAGCGCGAGCCCTCTGAGCTTTCCCGCAAGGGCTTCCCTGAACTCCTCGCTGTCCCTTCCGGGGACGCAGGGCGGAAGCCCCTCGTAGTGCGCTTCGAGCTCGCTCCGGTCGGTCTCGACCATCTCCACAGGCAGCACGGGCTTGCCCCGCTCCAGCGCGGCGGGATACTCGTTCGTCATGACGTAGTTGGCCTCGTTCACCAGGTTGGGCGTCACAGCCAGGGCCAGAAAGTCGCTCTTTTCGAGCATCTCCTCGATGGCCCGGTTGAAGTCCTCGCCCGGGGTCAGGAACTCGTCGTACCAGATCGCGATATCGCGGCACGCGGGGTTGCTGTGGATCAGGCGCATCAGCTCCTGCGCCTGCCTGCGGTCCTTCTTGCGGTAGCTGAGGAAGATGTAGGCGTCAAAGGCCGCCCGCACCCTCTTCGCGGTCTCGTCGCTGACGAGGGTCGACCTTATGTAAGAGCTGAGCGCCTCCCCGAAGCTCCGCCTCGTATCGTCGCTGTCGTTCGGATCCAGATACTGAAGGTCGCCGAAGCGGCGGGAATAGAGCTCAGAAAGACCGCTCTCCATCATGAGAGGGAGGACAGGTATGTGCCTTCGCAGCGCCATGGGAAACTCGGCGTCCATAGCCCGGTTCGGGGAGCTCAGCAGCTTCGTGGTGACCGGCATCACGAAGAGCTGCATCTGCGAAAGCTCAGCCTCCAGCTCCTCCGCGTCCCAGGCGGCTTCCGGCTCCGACTCATACCAGAACGCGCAGTCCTGTATGTTCATGATCTTCGGGGCGTATTCCCCGAAGTATGCCTCAAGATCATCCGGATGGCAGGAGAAATAGACGTACGGTTTTCCCTGCGGCCTCTCGCCGGCGACGGTTTTATACAGCAGTTTTGACATATTCACCTCACACGGCCGCTCCGGGCCGCTCCATCACAGCTCCAGCATCACCCTCACGGCGTCGCGGTCCTTCTGCTTCTCCGCCTCGCTGAGCTCCGCGTAGGACTTCAGGTCGCGGTGCACGCGCCGCGCGGCGTCCTTGTTCTTTCCGCCTTCGGGAACGCCATAGCTCCAGTTGTTCAGCAGGTGGTAGCGGCACCAGCGCATGTGCTCGAGCTCCGCGAGCAGCTCCATGCGCCCGGGCGATATCGCGCCGGCGTCGGCGGGCTCGCCCATAGCCTCGAGCATCCTCAGCCGGACCTCGTGATAATCCGCGGAGCTTATATTCGAATAGCGGGTGAAGGTATCGAGCTTCTCCCACTCGGCGTCCAGCGCCTCCTCCGTCTCCTGAACTCCCTGATAGAGGTGGGCATAGCGCAGGTTGAGCGCCTTCGCGCGGCGGTAGAGCTCCTCGCTCAGTATGTTCTCAGGCCTGAAGGCTGCCTCGGTCCACGGGAAGCAGTTTATCCTGTCCCCGCCCAGTATCCCTAGCCCGGCCTCTCCGGCGGAAAAGACGTCTATCCGTCGCGCCTTGAGCGCGAGCAGCATGCGGGAGAGCAGCTCCGTCTGCCCCTCCTGCTGAAGGACTATGACGCGTCCGGCTTCCTCGAGCAGGGGAAGGCTGTCCTCCCAGGGCTCACTGTGGAAGATGACCGCGTCCCGCAGCCCGTTCAGTTCGTGATGTATCTTGAGATATGAGGGATCTCCGCCGAAGACGTGGTATTCTATCCGCTGCTCCGGCGAGAATATGTTGTTCTGCAACCCGAAGCTTAGTAGCCCGCTTCCGAGCCTGCCGAAGCCGATGATGACGACGCTCATGCGGTGGCCCCGCGCGAGTGAATCCTCATAGAGGCAGCGCTCCTTCCAGTAGAGCCTCGCCGCGGTCTCCTCCGGGCAGAAGATGTGGAGCTGAGCGCCGGCGGCCGCCTGCGCGGGGAGGGAGCTGCTCTTCAGATAGACGTCCTTTCCGGCGAGCGCGTCCCTGTTCCTCTCCAGAAAGCGGAGGTTCTCCTCCTCGTCCCAGAGCAGTATGTGGCCGGCGGCCCGCGAGGGGGCGGTCCCGCCCGCTACGCCGCGCTTTCCGAGCGCCGCAAGGAGAGGCGCTCTCAGCTCCTCCGGCCCGTATACGGCGACGGAATCCGGCCTGCGGCTTCTGATCATGTCCTTCAGCCTCTCTCTGACCGTGGAAGCGATCATCAGCACGCTGTAGGCGGACACAAAGGGGGCCGTCCAGCGCGCAATCTCCACCAGGGCGTTAGGCGGGATGTACGGGTAGTTCAGCACGTACATCTGCACGCAGAAGAACATGGAATCCAGCAGCCTCTCGCCCGCCGAGACGAAGCCCGCGGTCCCGCAGATCAGCGGGAGGAGGAATATTATAAGCTTCAGCGCTCTGTTGTTCTTCATTGCTTTTCTCCGTCACATATCAGCGAACTTGAAATCGCGGATCTCGACCTCCACCCCGAGCACGTTGAAGGCCGTCATAAAGGCGACGCCCTCGCTTATCCGGCGCTGGAGCTCAAGCGCTGCGCTCCTCGCGTTCTTCCCGTACTCTGCCCGGACTATGATCCTCACGTAGGTGCCCTCGTCGCCGGTGGCGCTCGCGACCCAGAGGACCTCGGCTATCCCGTCCGTGCGCTCCGCGAAGTGCTCGGCGATATCGCTTATGACCTTGTCAGATATGCTGAAGCTCCCGAGGTAGCTGTAAGTCGGTCTCACTATGGTCTTGTCGTGGGGCACGTCGGCGCGGTCGAGCACCGAGCGGAAGCCCCTCTTGGGGTCGAGGAAGTATCCGCTGAACTGCTTCTTAACCTGGAAGGTCGGCGCCGGTATGACGTGAGTCCCCGAGCCGTCGCGGCTGTCGCGGGCCTTCTTCATCTCGTCCTGCGTCGCGATCTCCTCTATGTGGATGATCTCCGAGGGCTCGGGAAGCCCCAGCCTTTCTGCTATGTTCCTCACCATGCGGTCGGAGGTCCCCAGTATAAGTATGCTCCCGGGAGCGGCCTCCTCTATGCTCTTCGCCACGGAGTCCCTGTGCGCGTCGTCCGTGAAGAGAGCGCACTTGACCGCGCCTATCTTCGTCGGCTGCTTCTTAGCCGAGATCCCGTGGACCTCGTTCTGATATATGAAGAGCCCGTCGTCGATGATGGCCTCGATCCCCAGGCGCCCGCACAGCTCAGCCGCGCGGTAGCTCTTTCCGGTCCCCGATCTTCCCGACAGTCCGTAAATGGTCATTTCAGTTCTTCTCCGCGTCATCTCAGGAGCTTCACTCAAATTTGACGAATACTCCTTGTTGACAGTCCTCTTTTTTGCTATATTATTTATGGTTTGAAATTTCAGCCTTGGTAGTCATATAGGAGGAAACAACTATGGCATTTGTAATTTCTGATGCTTGCCTCGCCTGCGGCGCCTGCGCTGCCGAGTGCCCCGTAGAAGCCATCTCCGAGGGAGACGGCAAGTACGTCATCGACGCCGAAAAGTGCATCGAGTGCGGCAACTGCGCCAACGTTTGCCCCGTAGGAGCCCCTGAGCAGGCTTAGTTCGATAGTTTAAATCGAATATAAGAACGAAGGCACGCCCGCTTCCCGCATGGGAGGCGGGCATTTTTTCGCCTTCCCGCGGGGATATTTCCTCTGAAAGATTTTACCACAGCAGCGTCTTCTTGAACAGGGCGGGAGGCGCCGGAGCGCTGGGCGCCTGCTCCCCCGAAAACAGCCGCGGGTCCCCGCTCAATAACGCCCGCACTGTGGCGCGCGGGCGCAAAATATGATATCATACAGCCCATGAGCATCATCACCGCTTCAAAACTGAGCAAGAGCTACGGCATCGAGCCTGTACTGATCGATGCTTCTTTTCATATCAACGAAGGGGACAAGATAGGCATTGTCGGCGCCAACGGCGCGGGCAAGAGCACCCTGATGAAGATACTCGCGGGCGAGCTGGAGCCGGACTCCGGCGAGCTCTACATAGACAGGAGCGCCGCCCTCTCCTACCTCAAGCAGAGGGACCACTTCAACACCGCGGGCACGGTCATCGACGAGATCAACGCCTCCGCCTCCCCCGAGCAGAAGGCGCGCTTCGAGCGCAAGAACAGCTACAGCTACGAGAGCGGCATACGCGGGATGCTGAAAAACCTCGCGTTCACCGAGAGCGACATGGAAAAGCCCGTAGGGCAGCTCTCCGGCGGGGAGAAGACCCGCCTCGCGCTGGCAGCCGTGCTCATGCAGGCGCCTGACGTGCTCCTGCTCGACGAGCCCACCAACCACCTCGACATAGGGACCCTGAAGTGGCTCGAGGACTATCTCAGAGCCTCCAAGGCCACCATAGTCATCATCTCCCACGACCGATACTTCCTCGACCGCACGGTCTCCCGCATCTTCGAGATCGAGAGGAACCGCCTCACCGTCTACGGCGGAGGCTACACCCAGTACAAGGAGAGGAAGCAGCAGATATACGAGGAGCAGCTGCGCCACTACGAGAAGCAGCAGGAGGAGATCCAGCGCCAGGAGGAGATGATACGCGTCTTCAAGGGGCACAACACCGAGCATCTCGTCAAGCGCGCCCAGTCCAGAGAGAAGAGGCTCGCGATGGTCGAGAGGCTCGAAAAGCCCATGCTGCTGAAGGAGGAGCTCAGGATCAACTTCCAGGAGAAGCTGCAGAGCGGAAACGACGTGCTCTACGCCTCGGGGCTCTCCAAGAGCTTCGCGGGCGAGGACGGAGTGAGGCGCCTCTTCAGGAACGTAGACCTCGACATAAAGAAGGGAGAGAGGATCTGCCTGGTCGGCCCCAACGGCATAGGCAAGACCACCCTGCTCAAGATAATACTCGGAGAGATCCCCGCGGACAGCGGGACGGTGCGCCTCGGGCAGAACGTCATCCCGGGCTACTACGACCAGGAGCAGCGCCTGCTCGACCCCGACAAGACCGTGCTCGACGAGCTGCACTCCGCCTACATCAAGTACGACCAGGTCGAGCTGAGAAAGCTCCTCGGGAGCTTCCTCTTCAGGGGCGACGACGTCTTCAAGAGGGTCGCCGACCTCGCCGGCGGAGAAAAGGCCAGGCTGAGCCTGCTCAAGCTGATGATGTCGGGCGCCAATCTCCTGATACTGGACGAGCCCACCAACCACCTCGACATCTCCGCCAAGGAGGTCTTCGAGGACGCCATCATGGAGTTCCCCGGAACGGTCATCATAGTCTCTCACGACCGCTACCTGCTGCAGCACGTCCCGACCGCGATCTACGAGCTCGGGACCGAGGGGATCACGGTCTTCCTCGGCGGCTACGATTACTACTACGAGAAGCGCGCCCAGCTCGGCTCCTCCAGGAGCTACCTCACGGAGATGAGCCTCAGAGGCGCCACGGACTCCGCGATCGAGCAGGAGGTTGTCAGGCTGAAGAGCAAGGAGGAACGCGCGGCTCAGAGGGAGCTGGACCGCCAGGCGGCCGCCCTTCAGCGGAAGAAGGAGAAGCTCCTGAAGGAGGCCGAGCAGCTCATAGAGCGGCTGGAGGCTGAGATCGCGGCTCTGGAGGAGGAGCTCTGCAAAGAGGAGGTCTACTCGGACATCGAGAAGAGCCTGAAGGTCTCCGCCGAGCTCGACGAGAAGAAGCAGGCTCTCGAAGCCGCCTACGACGACTGGGCGGCCAGGCAGGAGGACGCGCAGTAGAAGCCGGAATTGATTGAAATTACACAGAAAAATCCTTGCAATCTACATAACTCTCCTCTATACTGGTACAGTAATTTAGGGATCCCCTTCGGATCCTCATGTCAAATCGGAGGTAAAACAATGATCTTTGAAAAGATCCAGCAGATCATTGCCCAGCAGCTCGACGTCGATCCGAGCGATATCACCATGGACACCAATCTCACCAAGGACCTGGAGGCCGACTCCCTGGACGCGGTCGAGATCATCATGGCTATCGAGGAGACGTTCGACATCGAGATCCCTGACGATCAGGCCGAGCAGTTCAAGCTCGTGAGCAATCTCGTCAAGTTCGTTGAGGACAATGCTCAGTAGACGCACCGGCAACTGAATACGCAGAAAAGGAGCCTTGTGATCAAGGCTCTTTAATTTGACGGAAAAGGAACGCTAATGAACAGTAAAGCTGAAAACAGAAAGTGGCTCATAGTCGCGGGAGGATTCCTGTTCTTCTTCATGACCATGGGACTCTACTCCAACTGCTTCTCGCTGTACATCATCCCCATAACCGAGGATCTCGGATTTACGAGGGGCCAGTTCTCCATAGCGCAGACCATGATCTTCATCTCGGGGATCATCTGCTCCCTCACCGCGCCCAAGCTCTACAGGAAGCTCGGGCTGATCAACGTGGTCAGAGTCGCCGCGGTGGTCGGCAGCGCCTGCTACATCATCGAGTCCGGCGCCACGCAGCTCTGGCAGTTCTACCTGCTCTCCTTCCTCGAGGGCATGTGCATGAACCTCACCTGCTCCATGCCCATGGCCATACTCATAGGCGAGTGGTTCAGGAGCGGAGCCAACACCGCCATCGGCATCACCGCCGTAGGCAGCGGCATAGGCGGAGGGCTGCTCAACGTGATCGTCAACAGCGTCATCACCGGCTACGGCTGGAGGACCGCCTTCAGGGTGATGGGCATCGCCGCCCTGATCATCAACTGCATCCCTGCCTTCATACTGCTCAAGAGGAATCCCGAGGCTCTCGCCGCCGAGAAGGAGCAGAAGGCTGCCCCCGAGGCGAAGAAGGCCAAGAACCCCGTCGACCCGAGGGCTTACCGCTTCGGCGCCGTCTCCATGGCGATGAACTTCACCGGCTGCGTCATCATGTACGTGGCCGTACCCTACCTCAGGGACATAGGCTACAGCCCGGCCTTCACCGCGCTAGTCTCCTCGGGCTCGATGATAGTGCTCGCCGTCGGCAAGTTCATCTACGGAATACTGCTCGACCGCATAGGCATACAGAAGTGCTTCATGATCTCCCAGATCTGCGGCGTTATCGGCCTTCTGGGCATGACCTTCTTCTTCAATCCCATCATGCTGGTACCGGTATATCTCGCCTGCTGCCTGACCTGCGCCTACGGAAGCGTCGGCATCAGGGCGGTCGCGAGCTACTTCAGCAGGGGCGACAACCTCAGCGAGACCATGGGCGCGATAATGGCCATGGGCTCAGTCGGAGGAGCGCTCAGCACCACCGTCGCGGGCTACGTGCGCGACATCTTCGGGAGCTACGTCCCCGTATTCGCGGTGCTCGCCGTCATAGTGACGCTGCTCGTGCCGGTCGCGCAGAGGATGTTCAACAAGGGTTAGGCTGAAAGAGCGCCGGGCGGCTCCTGAGCCGCCGGAGGTGACATTATGAATGAGAGCAAAGGCCGCGGGCTCGTTGTCGCCGGCGGCTTCATAATTATGACCTTCACCATGGGCATCGTGTACAACACCTTCGCCCAGTACATAGTCCCGGTCACGGCCGACCTCGGCTTCACCCGCGGACAGTACACGCTGAACCAGACCATCATGTTCTTCTCGGCGATGTTCGGCTCCGTGATCGGCCCCTCGCTCTTCAACAGGCTAGGGACGGTCAGGGTGCAGCGCTGCGCCATCGCAGTCATGGGCGCGGCCTACTCCTGCCTCTCGCTGGCGCGCGGCCTGCTCCCCTTCTATCTGATCTATTCGGTCTGCGGCTTCACGATGTCGCTGGCCTCTACCCTTCCGGTCTCCATAGTCATCACGCAGTGGTACCCCGAGAAGGCGAACACCGCCGCGGGCATCGCGATGGTAGGCACAGGAGTCGGAGGAGCCCTGTTCTCGCCGGTAGTGAACTCCGTCATCGAGTCCGCCGGCTGGAGGACCGCCTTCGCGGCCTCAGCCGCCGTGCTGGCCGGAGTCTCGCTGCTCGCGTCGTTCCTGATGTTCAACGAGAGGAAGGGCGCAGTCAGGGCGGCCGCGGGGGAGAAGGTCAGGATAAGGGCTTCGAGGGACCTCCTGCTGATGTGCGTCGGGATGGCGGTCCTCAACCTCGTGGGCTGCATGGTCTCCGGCGTGCTCACGCCGCACATGAGAGACCTCGGCTACAGCTCGTCCGCCGCGGCGATGGCCTCATCAGGCTCGATGGTCGCGATGGCTCTGGGCAAGTTCTGCTACGGCTTCATGCTCGACAGGCTCGGCCTGAGGACCTGCCTGTACATATCGCTCTTCGGCGGGGCGGTCAGCACCGTCGGTCTGATGTTCTTCATCCACCCGGTGATGCTCGTGCTGGTCTACATGAACAACTTCTTCCTCGCGCCCATAGGCTCGGTCGCGCTGCCCGCGATCGCGAGCTGGTTTACGGCCGACCCGAGGGAGAAGATCAGCTACTCAGGCGTCATAGGAGCGGTGGGAAGCGCGGCCGGCGCGGTCAACTACATGATCACGGGGCTGATCTACGACGCCACGGGAAGCTACACCGCGCTGTTCATGCTGACCTTCGTGCTGCTCGCGATCGGCACCCTGGCCATAAGGTTGCTGGGAGAGAAGAAGGCCTGAGCCGCGCTGAGATATCATAGTGTTTGAAATTCCCCGCCCCTGCTAATATAATAGGGGCGGATATTTATGGAAAAGACTTTTGTGCTGAAAGACCCCGAGGCCACCAGAGCGTTCGGGAAGGAGCTCGCCGCGAGGCTTACGCCCGGAACCGTGATAGCTCTCACGGGAGATCTGGGCGCGGGCAAGACGACCCTCACCAAGGCTGTCGCGGAGGGGCTCGGAATACGGGAGGAGGTCACCAGCCCGACCTTCACCATAGTCCGCGAATACAGGGGAGGAAGGCTCCCGCTGTATCATTTTGACGTGTACAGAGTGCACGACGCGGACGAGCTCTTCGAGATAGGCTTCGAGGACTACGTCGGAGGCGACGGCGCCTGCCTGATAGAGTGGGCTGAGCTCCTCGAAGACGGCATGCTCCCCGAGAGCGCCGTCCGCATAAGGCTCGAATACGGAGAGGACGATAACGAAAGGATCCTTACGCTGACATGCTGATACTCGCTGTCGATACGACCGGACCGCTCTGCTCCTGCGCCCTGTTTGACGGGGAGAGAGCGAGGCTGATGATAAACAAGACCGATTACTCGCACCTCGAGGAGATCGCTCCCATGGTCAAGAGGCTGCTTGCGGAGGAAGGCGCAGAGCCCTCAGAGCTCAGCGCGGTCGCAGTGTCGAGGGGACCGGGCTCCTTCACGGGGGTGCGCATAGGCCTCGCGACCGCAAAGGCGCTGGCCCAGATCTGGGACAAGCCCGTGATCGAGGTCCCGACTCTGGAGAGCTTCGCCTGGGCGAAGTGCCTGCATCCCGGGGATATCGCCTGTCCGATGTTCGACGCGAGGCGCGATCAGACCTACGCCGCCGCCTACAGGATAGACGGGGAGGGAGCTTACACCGAGCTCGTGCGCGAGGAGGCCGCGGGAGCGGACGAGTTCCTCGCTCAGCTGAAGGGCGCACTGGAAGCCTCCGCCCGTGAAGCGGGGGTCAGCGTTCAGGACGGGACGCAGGTCTCAGGCTCCGCCCGCCCGGAAAGGCTCGTCTTCTTCGGCGACGGCACCGCCAAATTCCGCGACAGGATTACAGCCGCCTTCCCGGACGCGGTCTTCGCGCCCGAGGGGGAGCGCTTCCAGACCGCGGAGAACGCCGCGAGGCTCGCCGCTGTTCTCTTCGCGAAGGGAGATCTCAAGGACTGCTACACCGCAGAGCCCGAATATCTCAGGGAAGCCGAGGCGGAGAAGAAGCTTAGGAACCATGAGCTCGGAAGATAGAACGGAAAAGGGCCGAGGCGGAGAAGGCCCGGAAGACAGAGGCCGCAGCGGAAAAGGCTCGATAGAGAGAGGCGGCAGCGTCGCAATACGCCGCGGGACGCCCTGCGACGCCGACGTGCGCGCTGTGAGGGAGATGGAGCTCGCCTGCTTCCGCCACCCCTGGAGCGAGGTCACGATCGCGGAATCGCTGTCAAGCCCCGCCTGCGTCTTCCTCCTCGCCGAGGCAGAAGGAAGCTTCGCGGGGAGCGCGTGCGCGTGGATGATACCGCCCTTCGAGTGCCAGGTCGGAAACATAGGTGTGATGCCGGGCTTCAGGCGGCGCGGCGTCGCGGAAGCGCTTATGGTGGCGCTGCGCGCTGAGGCCGAAAAGGCCGGGATCGCGGAGATGTTCCTCGAAGTCAGGGTATCGAACGCGCCGGCCAGGGCGCTCTACGAAAAGCTCGGTTTTACAACCGTGGACATCAGGAAGAAATACTACGAGAATACTGAGGACGCGCTCGTCATGAGGCTCAGCCTGGGCGCTCCGGGAGACGATAGATGAAAGACGGAAGACAGCTCACAATGGGGATAGAATCCAGCTGCGACGAGACGGCGATAGCCGTCCTCGCGGACGGGAGGGAGCTTCTGAGCAACGTGATCTCCTCGCAGATCAAGGTGCACGAGGCCTACGGCGGCGTCGTGCCCGAGATCGCCTCGAGGCACCACCTCCACAACATCCCCTTCGTCTTCAAGCAGGCTCTGGACGAGGCCGGAGTGAGCGTGGACGAGATCGACGTGATAGGCGTGACGGCAGGCCCGGGGCTTGCCGGTGCCCTTCTGATGGGCACCGCCTTCGCGAAGGCCGCGGCCATGGCCGCGGGCAAGCCCCTCATTGGAGTCCACCACATACAGGGCCACATCATGGCCAACCTCCTCGAGCATCCCGAGCTCGAGCCGCCCTTCCTCTCGCTCGTGGTATCGGGCGGACACACCCAGCTCGTCGAGGTCAGGGGCTACAACGAGTTCAAGGTCCTCGGCAGCACCCGCGACGACGCCGTCGGCGAGGCCTACGACAAGGTCGCGAGGGTCATAGGGCTCGGCTATCCCGGAGGCCCCAAGGTCGACAGGCTCGCCCGAGAGGGCGATCCTCACGCCATAGAGTTCAAGAGGGTCTACCTCGAGCCTGGAACGCTGGACTTCTCCTTCAGCGGGACCAAGACCGGCGTGATCAACTACATGCACTCCGCCGAGCAGCGCGGAGAGCACCCGAAGGCGGCCGACGTCGCCGCGTCCTTCCAGGAGGCGGTGCTCGAGGTCCTGGTTGAAAAGACCATGACCGCGCTCGACATCACCGGCTACAGCGGAGTCGCGATGGCCGGAGGAGTATCCTGCAACAGCCGCCTCAGGGAGAAGATGACAGAAGCCTGCGCCGCCCGCGGAGCCAGGCTCTGGATGCCCTTCCCCGTGCTCTGCACCGACAACGGCGCGATGATCGCGATGGCGGCATACAAAAAGGCGCAGCTCGGGATATGGTCCGATCTGCACCTGGATGTCTGGCCCGGTCTCGACCTCGAGACGGGGCTCGGCAAGCTCGACGCCGGCTACGACGCCCACCCCGCGCGTTCCGACGCCCGGAAGCTCTAGTCCGTCTCCCTCTTCCCGGAAGACCCGCTCGCGTTCAGCGTCTGCTCGATAATATTGTACATGGAGGCCTTGTCAAGCACGCCGACAGCGTAGCCGTAGACATCGCCTTCTTTTTTTATCATGAAAGTCGTCGGGAAGGCCGATATCGCGAATTCCTGCGCGAGCACCGCCTCCGTGTCCATCAGGACCGGGTAAGTGTAGCCGTTCTTCTCGAGGAAGGCCGCGACCTCGTCCGCGCTGCCCTCGCCGCTGAAGCCGGGGAAAGCCACCGCGACGACCGCCGCCTCGGACTTGTCGTCCGCCTCGAGCTCCTCGTAGAGCTCCTGGATGTCGGGCATCTCAGCCCTGCAGGGCGGGCACCAGGTGCCCCAGAAGTTGAGGAACACGACCTTTCCCTCGTAGTCGGAGATCCTGTGCTCGTTCCCGAACTGGTCCCTGAAGCTCATCTCCCGCCAGCTGAGGGCATCCGCGCCGGATGCGTCCTGCGCGCCAGCGGCGCCAGCCACTCCGGAGCCTTCGTCCGCCGGGCCGCCCCCTCCGGAGCCTTCACCCGGAGCCTTTGCCTCTTCGCTGACCGAAGCAGTCTCGCCGGGCTGCGAGCCGCTCCCTGCCAGCGCCCCGCTGAGCCTTCCCAGCTCCCCGCTGAACATCAGCACCCCGACGGCGAGCATGAGTGCGCCGCCTATCTTCACGCTACGCGCGGCGAAGCCCCTGTTCCTCTTGAAAAACGCTGCCGCGCTGTCAGAGAAGAGCCCGAGCGCCATGAAGGGTATGCAAAAACCCAGCGTGTAGAGCGTTATGAGCGCGAGCCCCGCGCCCCGGCTTTCGGCGCTGCCCGCCATGAGCAGCACCGACGAGAGCGCCGGTCCCACGCAGGGAGTCCACGAAAAGCTGAATACGAAGCCCGCGACGAGCGCCGCGAGCGGCGAGCCCGCGAACTTTGAAACGTCTACCGGAAGCCTTCTCTCGCGGCTCAAAAGCTCGGATTCGCCGAACACTCCCAGCTGGTACAGGCCGAGCAGCATGATGATGACCGCGCCTGCCCTGGTGATGAGCTGCCTTTTGGACGCGAAGAAGCGCCCGAGCGAGGTCATGCCCAGTCCGAGCAGAAAGAACGAAAAGCCTATCCCGATCACGAAGAGGAGGGTGTTGACGAGGAGCCTGCGCCTTGAAGCGCCGCGCTCCTGAGCCGCCCCGCCCGCGCAGCCGGAGGGGTCAGCCGCTCCCGGCCGGCCTGTCCTTCCTCCCGCGAGGAAGACGGCGTATACGGGGATCAGCGGAAGCACGCAGGGCGAGAAAAAGCTCAGTATCCCCTGCAGGAATACCGCTGCCGCCGATATGCTGCTTGCGCCCGTCAGACCCATAATATGCCTCTTACTGAGCCGCGATCTGCTCCTTCAGCCAGGATATCCAGGCGTCGAAGCCCTCGCCGGTCTTCGCGCAGACAAAGAACACCTCCGCCTCGGGATTGCAGAATTTGATGCGCTCCACGGCCGCCTCGTCGTCGAAGTCGAAGTACTCCCTGGTGTCGATCTTGTTGATCAGCACGCAGTGGCAGACCTGGAACATCAGCGGATACTTGAGCGGCTTGTCGTCGCCCTCGGGGATGGAGAGTATCACCACGTTCTTCGAGGCTCCGGTGTCGGTCTCGGCCGGGCACACGAGATTGCCCACGTTCTCCATGAAGAGCAAGTCGAGGTCCTTCGTCTCGAACTCGGCGAGCGCCTGCGCGGTCATCTCCGCGTCCATGGCGCAGTTGCCGTTGGTATGCACCTGGATCGAGCGCACACCCGCCGCGTCGATCTTCTCGGCGTCTATGGTCGCGTCGATGTCGGCCTCCATCACGCCTATCCTCAGATCGTCCGGAAGCAGCTCTATGGTCTTGATCAGGGTCGTGGTCTTGCCGGCGCCCGGGGATGCCATGAGGTTGACCATGAAGGTCCCCTGCTCCCTGAGCTTCTGCCTGTTGACGGCCGCGACCTGGTCGTTCTTCTCGAATATGCCCTGATTTACGTCTATAACTCTTATCTCGCCCATGACTTACCTCCCGCTCTATCCTCTGAGCGCTCTCTTGGCCTGCGCCGCGAGCCACTCGCACCACTCGTCGAAGCCCTGGTCCTTCTTCGCGGAGACGAAGAAGACCTCGCAGTCCGGCTTCCTGAAGAGTATGTTCTTTTTGACTTTGTCGAAATCGAAATCGAAGGCGGGAGCCGCGTCGATCTTGTTGACGAGCGCCGCGCTGCACTGCTCGAACATCAGCGGGTACTTCAGGGGCTTGTCGTCGCCCTCGGGGACGGAGAGTATGACCGCGTTCAGCTCCGCGCCGGTGTCAAACTCGGCGGGGCAGACGAGATTTCCGACGTTCTCAAGAATGACGAACTCCGGAGCGGGAAGCCCGAGCTCCGCTGCTGCCGCGTCGAGCGCTCTGATGCCCTGTCTGGACATGTCGGCGTCGAGGTGGCACATCCCTCCGGTGTGGAGCTGCACGGCGGGAAAGCCGGCGGCGGCGACGGTCTCGGCGTCGACGCTGGCGTCGATGTCGGCCTCCATGACTCCTATGCTGAAGCGCTCCTTAAGCTTTTCCGCGGTGCGGAGTATACAGCTGGTCTTGCCCGAGCCGGGGCTGGACATGATATTAAGGTAAAATCTGCGAGCCGCCTTCATCTCCGCTCTCAGCGCGTCGGCGTCGCGGTCGTTGTCCTCAAGGATGCTCTCTTTCAGTTCGATTATCTTTACACTGCTCAATTCGGTCCTCCTTTGACAAGAAAAATGCCCCGTCCGGCCTCCGGGTGAGACATCATCCTGCAAGATATGCGTAACCGGCGCCTTGTGGGCCGCTTGATTCCCCTTGTGAGGATGCTTCATTCTAACCGCTCGCGCGCCGCACTGTCAACGGCAAAGTGCCGCCGCAGCTGTTTTGACAAAGCCGCCGGCTATTTTTCTGTATTCTTTGTGCGATCATGATATATAATTATAAGCGTAGCAACGCGCCCGAAACGGGGTCGGGTCCCGCTCTTAGCACAAAGGATCAAAAGGAGATCAATATGGCAAGTGAACTCTACAAGAAAATGGCCGACTACGTCGACTCCAAGGCCGACTGGATGGTGGAGAACCGCCGCGACTTCCACAAGTTCGCCGAGGGCGGCTGGCACGAGGTCAGGACCTGCTCCATCATCGCCGACTTCCTCACCAAGCTCGGAGTGGACGAACTCATCCTCGGCAAGGACTGCTTCGTAGCCGAGGACAGAATGGGCCTTCCCGACCAGGAGGAGCTCGACAGAGTCTATGAGAGAGCTCTCGAGCAGGGCGCCGTTCCCGAATTCGCCCCCTTCTTCAAGGACGGCTTCACCGGAGTTGAGGCCGTGATCGACACCGGAAGACCCGGCCCCGTAGTCGGCTTCCGCACCGACATCGACGCTCTCGGAGTCTTCGAGAGCCAGGATCCCGCCACTCACAGACCGGCTAAGGAAGGCTTCGCCTCCATAAACCCGGGCGAGATGCAGGCCTGCGGCCACGACTCTCACGCGACCATCGGAATGATGACCGCCGAGACCATCAAGAAGTTCAAGGATCAGCTCTGCGGCAAGTTCAAGTTCGTGTTCCAGCCCTCCGAGGAAGGCGTGCGCGGCGCCAAGGCCATGGCCGGCACCGGCTTCCTCGACGACGTGGATTACATGATGGCTATGCACATCGCCCCGCTGAATCCCGCCTGCCCCGAGGAGGACTTCAACTTCCGCTACAAGACCTGCATGGCCAACGCCAAGCTCGACGTGTTCCTCACCGGCAAGGCCTGCCACGCCGCCGCTCCCGAGAGCGGAAACAACGCGATGCTCGCCGCCGCGGCGATCATCCTCGGAATCTACGGCATCCCCAGGGCTTCCGTAGGCGACGCCAGGATCAACGTCGGCCAGGTCATCGCGGGCTCCGGCAGAAACGTAGTCTGCGACAGAGTCAAGATGGTCATGGAGCTCAGAGGCCTCACCGCCGCTTCTCTCGACTATCTCGAGCCCTACGCCAGGAGGATCATCGAGCACGGCGCCGCGATGCACGGCTGCACCGCCGAGATCAAGCTCATGGGCGCTACCCCGGCCGTCGTCATCGACAGCCCGGACTTCACCGACACCCTCGTCGAGGTAGCCAACGACATCGGCTTCAAGGCTCTCCCCGCTCCGCAGGGAACCGTAGCGACCTCCGACGACTACGCCTACATGGCTGACAGAGTCATCCAGCACGGCGGAAAGTCCTGCTACATCTCCTACAGGACCGACGAGGCCGCTCCGCATCACGCCACCACCTTCGACTTCGCGAACGAGAAGGATATGACCAAGGCGGTCAAGATCTTCCTCGCCGGCGCTCTCAAGGTCGCCGGGCTCTAAAGCATCCTTCAGGCCGCCCTCAGGGCGGCCGGGACCTGAAGGCCCAAAGCTGTAAACACAAAAGGGGCTCCGCTAAATGCGGAGCCCCTTTCAGTTAAGGCTTTTTTGTAATTACTCGATGATGGAAGCAACTACGCCGGAAGCTACGGTCCTGCCGCCTTCACGAATAGCGAAGCGGAGTCCCTGCTCCATAGCGATCGGGGTGATCAGCTCGATGGTCATCTCGGTGTTATCTCCGGGCATGCACATCTCGACGCCTTCCTTGAGGGTTACGGTTCCGGTAACGTCGGTGGTTCTGAAGTAGAACTGCGGTCTGTAACCGTTGAAGAACGGGGTGTGGCGGCCGCCCTCAGACTGCTTGAGTACGTAGATCTGGCCTACGAACTTGGTGTGAGGATGAACGCTGCCCGGCTTAGCGAGGACCTGGCCTCTCTCGATCTCGTTTCTCTGAACGCCGCGGAGCAGAACGCCGATGTTGTCGCCGGCTTCGCCCTGATCGAGGAGCTTACGGAACATCTCGATACCGGTAACGACTACCTTTCTCTTCTCCTCGGTGAGACCTACGATCTCAACTTCCTCGGCCATCTTGATGACGCCTCTCTCAACTCTTCCGGTGGCAACGGTGCCGCGGCCGGTGATGGAGAATACGTCCTCAACGGGCATAAGGAACGGCTGGTCGGTCGGACGGGCCGGATCGGGGATGTAGCTGTCAACAGCGTCCATGAGCTCCATGATCTTGTCGCCCCAGGGGCCGTTCGGATCGTTGAGAGCCTCGAGCGCGGAACCTCTGATGATCGGGGTGTCGTCGCCGGGGAAGTCATAGGTGTCGAGAAGCTCTCTGACTTCCATCTCTACGAGGTCGAGGAGCTCTTCGTCATCAACAGCGTCGCACTTGTTGAGGAATACTACGATGTAGGGTACGCCTACCTGACGGGCGAGCAGGATGTGCTCTCTGGTCTGGGGCATCGGGCCGTCGGTGGCGGCTACTACGAGGATAGCGCCGTCCATCTGAGCAGCACCGGTGATCATGTTCTTAACATAGTCGGCGTGGCCCGGGCAGTCAACGTGAGCATAGTGCCTGGCGGCGGTCTCATACTCTACGTGAGCGGTGTTGATGGTGATTCCTCTTTCTCTCTCCTCAGGAGCCTTATCGATGTTCTCGAAAGCTACGATCTGGTTGGTAGCGGTAGGCATTCTGGTTGCGAGAACCTTGGTGATAGCAGCGGTAAGAGTGGTCTTGCCGTGGTCGACGTGGCCGATGGTTCCGATGTTAACATGCGGCTTGCTTCTTTCGAATTTTGCTTTTGCCATTTTAGATTTTTCCTCCTGCGATATTTTACTACTTATTTATTGATCTTATCAATCATGGAATCCGGTAGTTTTTCGAAATGATCCATCTGCATTACGTAGACGCCTCTGCCCTGGGTCTTCGAACGAAGATCGGTGGCGTATCCGAACATCTCGGAGAGCGGAACGAACGCTCTGATGGACGCGATACCGTTGCGGATGTCCGTACCCTCGATCTTGCCCCTGCGGGAGCTGAGATCTCCGATGACGTCACCCATGTAGTTCTCCGGCGCCTGGACCTCGACCTTGAATACAGGCTCGAGCAGCACGGGGCCGGCTTTCTTCGCGGCCTCTCTGAAGGCCATGGAAGCGGCGATCTTGAACGCCATATCCGAGGAGTCGACCTCGTGATAGGATCCGTCGAGCAGCTCGCAGCCCATGTCCACGACGTTGAATCCCGCCAGAGGACCGTTCTGCATAGCTTCCCTGATACCCTCGTCGATCTTGGGGATGTATTCCTTGGGAATAGCTCCTCCGACGATGGAGTTGACGAATTCGTAGCCTTCTCCGGAGGGTCTGGGATAGATCCTGATCTTGACGTGGCCGTACTGGCCGTGTCCGCCGGACTGTCTGGCGTACTTGCAGTCCTCGATGGCTTCCCTGGAGATGGTCTCCTTGTAGGATACCTGAGGCTTGCCTACGTTGGCTTCTACCTTGAACTCA
>JAEENW010000101.1 GCA_016283945.1 Bacillota bacterium | reverse complement strand
CTGAGGGTGAGCTTATCGGCGCTGAGCGCGCCTCTGCCGGCCGATGTAGTGAACATGCCCGCGGAGACGGTCAGATCGCCGTTGCTGATCTCTGTGTTCCCGGACATCGTAAACTGCTCACACTGTTTGCCGTGCTCGAAGAGGTCCGCGAGCACCGCCGCGTGTCCGTTCATGTCCGCGCTGCCGATCTGCACCGTATCCTCTCTAAAGCTCACAAAATAGCTGTCGCGATCCGCGAGCATCACGCCGCATTCGTAGTCCTCGGGTACGATGACGAAGCCAGTCGGATCGAAGCCCAGCTCCGCGGGATCGATCCCGCCGATGAAAGCGGAGGAGTAGATGTATTCCCCGTCCTCATCGCGGCCGCAGGCGCCGACGAGCTTGGCGTTCGTAAGCTCCGGGATGAGCCCGGCTGATCTCCTGAACGCGCTTTCGCCGGTCAGATAGTCTCCGTTGAGCATGCCCGCCCTTATTATGATCGAGCCGTCCGAGCATCCTCCTGAAAAGAAATCGCTGAAGTCCGCCACCGGCCTCCCCATGAGGGCGACCGACTCCATGGAGAAGAGCCCGGTCGGGCGGGTGCAGTTGCCGCCCTGGATTATGGCTGTTCCGCTGTAGACCTGAAGATTGGTAGTGACTCCGAATGAACCGAGCCAGTAGTCGGGGCTTTCGGAGCTGGTGTATACGTTTCCGCCCGCGGCGATGAGGGTGCCGTTTCCGCTTATCGAGACTGATCCGGGGGATCCTCCCCTGAGCCCGTAGCTATTAGCGTGGGCTCTTCCGCTGGCGCTGCCTCCTATGGCGCAGAGCGTCCCGTCGGTGATACTGGCGTTCCCTTTCAGGTAAACGCCGTAAGACTCGACGCTGCCGTACTCCCCGGTCGAGGATACCGCGCCGCCCCGGGCGAACAGGCTGCCTCGTCCGAGGTTCAGCGTTCTCGCGTACACTGCGTATGAGCTGCCGTCCTCCGAATTGATGCTGTCGTGTCCGAACACGCTGACATGGCAGGGAGAGTAGAATACTATGTCGCTTTCGCAGTAGAGCGTGTATCCGGTGACGTCGTAGACCGTTCCGGGCTCAAGCGTGAGGCTCCCGTCTCCGCTGAAGTATATCGTGTTGTACGAGTAGAGCCCGAAGGGTCTGTGGCCCGGCGTGATGTCATCCGGGGCAATGCTGCTGCTTCCCTTGAGCTCGACCGTGATCTCATTGTCGCCGCCCCAGAACAGGCAGTAGTTGGCGGTTCCGTATAAGCCCTCGGTCTCATATCCCGGGCCCGTGTAGCTGAAATCCTCCAGCGTGAGGGTGTTCGTTTCCGGATCGAAGCTCGCGCTGCCCGAGATCCCGGGGCCGGTTATGTCCGACGCGTTGGACGCCGTGACAGGTACTCCGCCGACCGCGAGGCCGTAATCGCCTACGGTGTCGGCGAAGGCAGCCGCGGGGAAGAGCGCGAGGCAAAGCGCCGCAGCGAGGCTCAGGCAGAAGAGCCTGAGCGCCCTGGATGCGCGGGATGATCGTTTGTCGTTCTGATTGCGGGTCCTCATTTCGAAGTCCTCCTTGTATCCGGCTGCCCTGCGCCGCCCTGTGCGGCGCGGGTATCAGATCAGTCCTTTGATATATTCTAACATAAAACGAGCGGACTATAATGCCGCATCTGACTAAAAGCGCGGAGACTGAGGGTCGGCAGGGGGGCACGCGCCCGACTATCGCTTTTCTTCTATTGATTTCGCCGCTCTTTTTTGGTGAAATGATAGATGTCAGATACAGACCGGATCGGGAGGACCATATGGAGACGAGATCCCAGAACAGCACAGGCTACAAGCTCGACCTTCTCATGAGGCTCACGGGCTCGCGGAACGCGGAGCTCGGCGAGGCGCTGAGCTTCGACGCGTCATATATAAGCCGCATAAGGAACGGAAAGAGGAGCCTTCCGGCAGATCCCGAGGTCATCGGGAAGGCCGCGGCTTACTTCGCCGGCAGGGTCACGGCCTCGCACGAGCGCGCCGCGGCGGCTGACGCGGTGGGGCTCGCTTCGCCCTGGCCGGAGGATAGGGGAGAGGCAGAGGCGCTGGTCGCGCGCTGGCTCTCGGGCGAGCCGCTCAGCCAGGCAGGCGAGAGCTCCGAAAAGCGAGACCATAACTCCTACCTATCCTCCGGAAGGTTATCGGAGGCGGCGTTTTACTTCGGCAACGAGGGCAAGAGGCAGGCGGTCATGAGCTTCCTCGCGGAGCTCGAGAGATCGCCCGCGGGCACAATGCTGATCTATTCCGACGAGGACATGACCTGGCTCTACGAGGACGCCCGCTTCGGTCCCTGTCTCAGGACGGAGCTCGCGAAGCTGCTCGCGGCCGGCTGGAGGATCAGGATAATACACAGCCTCGGGCGTGACCGGACCGAGATGTGGGAGGGCGTCAAGCAGTGGCTTCCCATGTATCTTCTCGGGAACTTCGAGCCCTTCTACAGCCCGCGCCTGAGGGACAGCCTCACGACGAGGTCGCTCTTCGTAGCCGAGGGCTGCTGCGCCATGCTCGCCTCTACCGTCAAGGGGCAGAACGGCGAGGGCTTGTGCATGATCATAAAGGATCCCGGCGCCATCTCGGCGGCCGCCAGGGAATTCGGCGCCTATCTGGCGCAGTGCAGGCCGCTCATGGACATACGCGAGGGAGACCGGCAGAGACTCGCGCAGACGGTGAGGGAGCTCGCCTCAGACCCGGACAGCCTGATATTCCTGAGGCTCCGCGACTCGGCGCTCATAGTGAGGCTGCCTGAGGATCCGGGACAGAGGCTGCGCGGCAGCGCGCTGGTAGTGCGGCTCGGCGAGCGCGTCAGGAGCTTCCTCTTCAGCGAGATGAGGCTGGTGGAAGCGGTCGCGGAATTCGCCGAGGGCGATGGCGGTACGCTGCACGGCGCGGAGGCGGCCAGTGCCGCCGAGGCTTTTGCGAAGTCGATAGAGGATGTATAATGAGCTCAAGGAGGATCGCAATATGAAAGCAATAATCAACGCGAAGATATACACCGTCACGAAGGGCGTCATAGAGAAGGGCGCCGTGCTCTACGACGGCGGGACCATACTCGAGGTCGGAAGCGACATCGGGATCCCCGCCAGCGCCGAGAAGATCGACGCCTCCGGGCTCCTGCTCACCCCGGGCCTCATCGACGTCCACACCCACATGTTCCTCATGCACGGCCACGAGACCATGCCGGGACATCAGGACTACAACGAGGGCATCGACGCCTCGACCCCGCAGATCAGGGCTCTCGACGCGCTCAATCCCTTCGACGCGGCGCTCGAGCCGGTCAGGGCGGCGGGCTTCACGACCTGCTACACCGGCCCCGGCTCCGCCAACGTCATAGGCGGGCGCGGCTGCTCCTTCAAGCTCCGCGGCAGGACCGCCGACGAGATGTTCATCGAGGGCAGCGAGCAGATGAAGATGGCGCTCGGCGAGAACCCCAAGAGGTTCTACGGGCTCAACGGCAAGTCCCCCGTGACCAGGATGGGAAGCGCCGCCATCGCCAGGGAGTACTTCAACAAAGCCATAGAGTACGCCGACAAGAAGGACGCCGGCAAGGAACCCGCCTACGACGCCAAGCTCGAGGCGCTCGTTCCCGTCGTCCGCGGCCAGATGAAGGTCAGGATCCACAGCCATCAGGCCGACGACATCGCGACCGCTCTCAGGCTCGCGAAGGAGTACAGGCTCCCATTCGCCATCGAGCACTGCACCGAGGGCTGGAAGATAGCCGACGTGCTCGCGGAAGCCGGCGCCTGGTGCGTCGTCGGGCCGCTGCTCGTTCCTCCCGTCAAGAAGGAGCTCTGGGGCGCGAGGCTCGAGACCGCGGGCATACTCGACGCCGCGGGCGCTCACGTCTGCCTAACCGCCGACGGAGGCTGGGACACCCAGTTCCTCCCGAGCTACGCGGGCTTCGCGATCAGGCGCGGGCTCAGCTGGGACAGCGCGCTCAGGGCGCTCACCATCAACCCCGCTACCGTCATGGGCCTCGAGAAGCGCGTAGGCTCCCTTGAGCCCGGCAAGGACGCCGACTTCGCCCTCTGGAACGGCGACCCGTTCTGCAACTACAGCGAGTGCGTCATGACCGTAATCGACGGCGAGACGCTCTCCGACAGGAGATAACACCCACAGAGACCGGCAGGGCCGGAGAAAGGATAGACCTATGAAAAAGCTCACAGTTTTCCATCTGAACACCTGTCCCTACTGCATCAACGCGAAGAAGGCTCTAGCCGAGCTCGCCGCGGAGGACGCGCGCTTCAAGGATCCCGACATCGAGTGGATCGAGGAGAGCGAGACCCCCGAGAAGACCGAGGGCTACGATTACTACTATGTGCCGACCTTCTTCCTCGGCAAGGAGAAGCTCTACGAGGCCCATCCGGGCGAGAGCTACGAGGAGTGCCTCGGCAAGGTGAAGGAGTGCCTGGAGAAGGCGCTGCAGTAGTATCCCGGCGCGCCCAGGCGCGCAAGGGGACTCCGGCAGGATCAGGAGCAGGCGCGATCAATCAGACGAAAAAAGGCGCGGCCGTGAGGCCGCGCCTTTGCGCTGTTTTTGTATGGATCCGTCTTCGCGAGGGGCTGCGTGCCCGCCGCGCGCTTTGGCTTCGCGCCGGTACTGAGCGCTGATCAGGCGGCTGAGGCCTTCTTCCCGAAGAAGAACTTCTGGCTGAAGAGTATCAGCAGCAGGATAGCCAGGCCGGCGATGTCGGTCACGAGGCCGCTGTCGATAAGCAGGAAGGCTCCCGCTCCGGCCAGGGCGCGCATGAGTATGTTCATGCGCCCGTAC
>JAEENW010000100.1 GCA_016283945.1 Bacillota bacterium | reverse complement strand
ATGGAGGGAATGATCTCGCACGTCGGAGCGTACGGGATGCTCGCGATGATGAGGGTGAAGTTCTTCGAGAGCGTCGCGCGGCTCGCTCCGGCTTACATGGTCGGGCGCAACACCGGCGACATAGTAAGCATAGCGGTCTCGGACATAGAGACTATAGAGTTCTTCTTCGCTCATCTGCTCGGGCCGGTGCTCACCATAATCGCGCTTCCGCTCACCACCATGATCGTCGCCTGGCACTACAGTCCGCGCTACGTCGGGGTGATGCTGCCGATCTACGTCATGATCAGCGTGATCCTTCCCCTGATCTCCATGAAGGCAGGGCGCGGGATAGGCGTGCGCTACCGCGAAGCTCTCTCTAGAGTCAAGAGCCTCGTGCTGGAGAGCGTCTACGGCATAAGGGACATCGAGATCTTCGGGATAGGCGGGGAGAGGCTCAAGCTGGTCAGGGAGGCGAACAACAGGGTCAACCGCGCCTCGCACGGCCTGACCCTGCACAAGCAGGTCACCTCGTCCACGCCGAACTTCTTCGTGTACCTGACGAGGATAATGATAATAGTCGTGTCGACCGCGCTCGCGGCCGAGGGCAAGGGCGATCCCGCCGGGACCGTGGTACTCTCCATGGTCGCCATAGCGTCGTTCGCTTCGACCTTCTCGCTGACCTCGGTCATAACCAATCTGCTTCAGACCTACGCGTCCGCGGAGAGGCTCTTCACTCTCGAGGACGCGGAGCCTCCCGCGAAGGAGCCGGAAGACCCCGTCGAGATCGGTCCCATAGAGACCATCGAGTTCAGGAACGTGCGCTTCCGCTACGAGGAGGGCCGCCCCGACGTGCTGAAGGGCTTCTCGCTCAAGGTCAACAAGGGCGACCGCATAGGCATAGTCGGCGAGAGCGGAGTCGGCAAGTCCACAGTATTCAGGCTGATCATGCGCTTCTGGGACCCCGTCGGGGGCGAGATACTCATCAACGGCGTGCCCTCGACAAAGATCTCGATGCGCGAGCTCCACAGGCGCATAGCGGTGCTCGAGCAGGACACCTTCCTCTTCGACGACAGCATAGCCGCGAACATAGCCTTCGGAAGGCCTGACGCCTCCATGGAGGAGATCGTCGCGGCGGCGAAGGGCGCCGGCATCCACGACTTCATCCAGACGCTGCCCGACGGCTATGAGACGCAGATGGGCCAGATGGGCTCGCGCCTTTCCGGAGGCGAGCGCCAGAGGGTAGGGATAGCTCGTTGCCTGCTCGCGAGGCCGGACGTCATCATCATGGACGAGCCGACGAGCAGCCTCGACGTCTTCCGCGAGAAGGAGCTCATACGCACCCTGCGCGAGCAGTACGCCGGCAAGACCCTGATGATAATCTCGCACCGCCGCTCGACGCTCACCGACTGCCGCCGCATCGTGAGGATAGAGGACGGAAGGGCAGTGGAGGAACAGCCTCCGCAAAGCGGTGACCCGGTCGCGCAGGTCGCTAAATAATTGTTCCAATCGAACAGAATATAATATAGAATATCGGGTATAAAAGTGCTAAAAGGAGGTGCTTTATGCCCGATTTTGATATCATGAAGGCTCAGCTTCTGGCGTTCGCCGAGGAGGATCCGGGCTTTGTGCCGCTGCTCTCCAACGCCTCGGCTCTCATCTGGGAGTCGATGGAGGGGCTCAACTGGGCGGGCTTCTACGTCGTCACGGGCGGAAGGCTCGTGCTCGGCCCCTTCCAGGGAAAGACCGCCTGCATCCACATAGAGAAGGGCAAGGGCGTCTGCGGGACAGCCTGGGCATCGGACGAGACTCAGCTCGTCCCCGACGTCCACAAATTCCCCGGCCACATCGCCTGCGACAGCGCGTCCAACTCGGAGATCGTCGTCCCGCTTCACAGCGGCGGCGAGGTCTGCGCCGTGCTCGACATCGACAGCCCGCTGTTCGACCGCTTCAGCGCGGAGGACAGGGCGGGGCTCGAGGCCTTCGCGAGGGCGCTCGAGGAGGCCATAGTCTGGAAGTTTTAGTTTTCAAGACGCGGGGTGCGGAAGATCGGACCCTGCGGTTCTGCGGGCTTCAGCCCGCTTATGAGGAGGAACAATGGATATAAAGATCATCAGGAACGAGTCGCCCGCGCAGCTTCCCGACGAGAACGCGCTCGGCTTCGGGGAGATATTCACCGACCACATGTTCGTGGCCGACTACGACGACGCGTCCGGCTGGCATGACTTCCGCATAGTGCCCTACGGGCCGATAAGCCTGTCCCCGGCCGCGGCGGTCTTCCACTACGGCGCGGAGGTCTTCGAGGGCCTCAAGGCCTACAGGACCCCGGACGGCGGCGTGCAGCTCTTCCGCCCCATGGAGAACGGGCTCAGGCTCGCGCGCTCCTGCGAGAGGATAGGCATCCCCGCCTTCCCCGCGGAGGACACGGTGAGAGCCGTCGAGGAGCTCGTGCGCCTTGACAGCCGCTGGGTGCCCGGAAAGGACGGCACATCCCTCTACATCAGGCCCTTCGTGTTCTCCACTGATGAGAACCTCTCGCTCCACGGCGTCCACAGGGCGATGTACGTCATAGTCTGCTCGCCCTCCGGCATCTACTTCGGGCTCGACCCGGTCAAGATCATGCTCGAGACCGAGGATGTAAGGGCGGTGCGCGGAGGGACCGGCGAGGCCAAGTGCGGCGGCAACTACGCCGCGAGCAACAGGGCGGCCGACAGGGCCGCCGAGCTCGGCTACACGCAGGTGCTCTGGCTCGACGGAGTCGAGAGGAAGTACATCGAGGAGGTCGGAGCCATGAACGTCATGTTCAAGATCTCCAGCAAGGTCGTCACGCCCAAGCTCACGGGCTCCATACTACCCGGCATCACCCGCAAGTCCTGTATCGAGCTCATCCGCTCATGGGGGATCGAGGTCGAGGAGAGGCTTCTGAGCATAGACGAGCTGGTCGAGGCCGCCGAGAGCGGCGCGCTCGAGGAGGCCTGGGGCTGCGGCACCGCCGCGGTCATCTCCCCGATAGGGCAGTTCTGCTACCTCGGAAAGGAACACGTCATCAACGATATGAAGACCGGCGAGCTCTCGAAGAGGCTCTTCGATGAGCTGACCGGCATACAGTACGGAAAGAGGCCTGACCCGTTCGGATGGACGGTGAGGCTGTAAGCTCTGCGGGCGCAGATGCGCTCCCGCTGCCGGGGTATGACCGAGAGCTCATCTCGCGGCATCCTCGGCGAACCGCTCGCGCTTAGTGCGAATCTCCGCGCTGCCAACGCAGACACGCTCCCGCTGCCGGGGCCCCTCCCAGCAGTTCTAAGCTCCGTCTTCGTTGCTGCGCAACTCGCCGATCGCTAAGAACCGGGTTCCCGAGCGTCTGCTTATGGCAGCGCGAAGCTCGCATCGACCGGCACTGCGGATGTCCGCCTCAGATGCCGCTGATGGCTCTCAAATGATGGGAGCGGGTGGCGCGAGGAGGGGCATCCCCGCGTCCGAGGAGCGCCTGCACCGCAGGATGCGGGGATACCGAGCGGCAGAACCCGCAAAAAGTCTTATGAGCGGGCGGTGCGAGAAGGGGCATCCCCGCGTCCGAGGAGCGCCTAGACCGCAGGATGCGGGGATACCGAGCGGCAGGACCCGCTCGCAGTCTTATGCGCGGGCGGGCTGCGTCCGCGTATGAGGGCATTGCGAGCATCGCAGGTGGATCACGCCGAGCGAGCCGATGAGCGCTTCAGGCGCGCCGGTTTTAGGCGCGGCGGGGCACTGTCCGACGGCGTTTTCCTGACCGAGGAAAACGCCTAGTTTGCCCCGCGATCCTGAAGCTTCCGGCGAGCAAGGCGATGATCCCACCCGATGCGAAGCACTCTGCCCGAAAAGCGGACGCAGCTTGACCGCGGCGGATTTCCGGACAGTTACACCCTCACGAATGTATTCCACTTGTAGAATATTCGTTGACATATTCCACAAGTGGAATTATCATCGACTTATAGGATGCATCTCTCGTTCGATCACAGGAGGTTACACCATGGTCTGGATAGGAGCCCTTATATGCGTGCTGGTATTCGCCGGCATCACTCTCAGAATAGATACCAAGCTGTGCCTCATAGGAGGAGGCCTTCTGATGTGCCTGCTCTCCGGAAACGTCGGAGACGTGGTCCCCGCCTACTGCTCGTCCCTCGTCAACGGGACGATAGTCACCTACACCTGCATCTCGATGGGTTACGCGGCGATCATGACGGGCAGAGGCTGCGTGAACGACCTGATATACGCCCTGCTCAAGCCGCTCTCCAAGGTCAGAAGGATAGTTCTTCCCATGGCTGTGCTCGTCACCATGATCATGATGATGGGCCTCGGCTCCGCCGCCACTGTCGGGGTCACCGCGGGAGCGATAATAATCCCCCTGCTCATAGGCCTCGGCTTCAGTCCGGCGGTCGCTGCGGCGGCTGTGCTGATGGGCACATACGGGGGGATCCCCTTCAATCCGATGGGCTCGTTCTACCTCATGGCCGTCGAGGCCGACCCCACAGGGCAGGCTACCGGCAAGGAGATGATAAACGCGGGCTTTATGTCGGCCGTCGTCTGCGTCTTCGTAGTTCTCGTGCTCTTCACCCTGTGCTGCAATCTCATGTCGAAGAGAGGAGAAGCCGACCTCGAGGCCGCCCGCAGGGCGATGGAGAAGGCTGAGAACTTCAAGGTCAACAAGCTCAACGTCGCCCTGACGCTCTCGCCGATGATCCTGATCCTCGCGGCGGTATACGGTCCCCTCGACGAGAAGGTATTCACCGTTCCGTTCTGCATGTTCATGGGCTTCGCCTTCTCACTCCTGAGATGGAGGAAGAACTACAAGGAGGTCGCCACGGCCTTCTTCAAGGGACAGGGAGAGGCCTTCTTCGGGATCATCACACTGATGGCCTCCGCCGCGGTCTTCGCCAAGGGCATGGAGGACATAGGGATAGTCGAAGCCATCGTCGGCGCGATGAAGGTGAACCCCTCGCTCTCGAAGATCAGCGCAACTGTATTCCCCGCGATGATGGGCGCCCTCTCGGGCTCGGGCAACGCCCCGACCATAGCCTTCATAGAATCGATACTCCCGCACGCCTACGAGATAGGCGTCGACTACAACGGCCTCGCGTCACTGGTCATCAAGACCGGATCCTACGGGAGGACCTTCAGCCCTGTCGCTGCCGTCACGATCATCGTCTGCGGCATAGCCAAGGCCGAACCGCTGCAGGTCATCAAGCTGACCGTCGTGCCCGCCGTGGCCGTCGCGGTCATAACCATGATCCTCACGCCGATGTAGGACCGGCGACAAAAACAGATGTGATTTAATGCGTTACAGAAAGGAAAGATCCCAAATGAAAGTCCTTTTCATAGGAAACAGTCACACTTTCTTTCACGACATGCCACAGACCTTTTCGGAGATGATCGAAGCCGCGAGCGGCGAGCCGGCTGATGTCACTATGCTCGCCTACGGCGGCAGGTCGCTCATATGGCACTCCGACGAGTACTTCGCCCTCAGGTTCGCCCTGATGTACGGAGGCTTCGATCTCTGCGTGATCCAGCAGCAGGCCCACCCATTTCCGGGCTACGAGGAGACCGCTAAGGGGCTTAGGACCATAGCCGAGATCTGCGGGGTGAACGGCGTTAAGCCGCTGCTCTACATGCCCTGGGCCGAGAAGCGCTTCCCCGAGAACCAGGAGAAGATATGCTCCGCCTTCGAAAAGCTGAGCGCGGAGTTCGGCATTCCCGTCGCGCCCGTAGGGCTCGTATGGAAGGAGATGCTGAAGGTCCACCCCGAGATCGATCTCTTCTACACCGACGGGGAGCACGCGAGCCCGGTCGGGGACTGGCTCATCGCCTATACGCTCGCCTGCTGCGCGCTCGGGAGGACGGACTTCGAGCCTCCCCGCGGAGCTCGTAACTTCGCTAACGGCATGGACAGCATCGATATGGAGCACCTCAGGCTCGTCGAAAAGCCCGCGGATACCGCCATAACGATCTCCGAGAGGACCGCTGCGGCCGTTACCGAGACCGCACGCAGGGTGCTCGGGTTTTAGACAGGGGCGCGAAGCCGCTATTTACGAAACGGAACCACAAATATGCTTAAACACGGAATACTTGGACTGCTGAACTATTACCCGATGACGGGCTACGAGATAAACGAGGTCTTCAAGGAATCCCTGAGCTATTTCTGGGTCGCGCAGACGAGCCAGATCTACAGGGAGTTGCAGAAGCTCAGAGACAGCGGCTGGGTCGCGGACGAGCTTATCGAGCAGGAGAAGCGGCCGGACAAGAAGCTCTTCCGCATCACGGACGAGGGACGGGAGGAGCTCAGGCGCTGGCTGAAGGACGGTTCATCCCTGAAGACCAACACGCCCCTGCTCATGAAGAGCTTCTTCTTCTCGGAGCTTCCCGGGGAGGACGCGAAGGCCTTTTTCGTACACATCCGGGATGACGCCAGAGAGCATCTGGCGCAGTTCCCCAAGAACAGGGAGAAGCTCGACAGGATCGAGAGCTCCGGCGAGAACCGCGAGGCCTCTCTCTACTGGGGGATGACCCTCGATTACGGCATCAGGTACTACGAGATGCTCGCCGAATGGGCTGAGGAGTGCCTGAGAAAGCTGGGGGAGTGAGCTTCAGGAAGCATAAAAAACGCCGGCAAACACCAGCGTTTTTTTAATGGCCAATTATCATCCGGCTCCTTTTGCCGCGGGGCACGTCCCGAGGATAAACACGGTGTTCCCGACTTCGGGCAAAGCTCCCCAGCGGCGCAGCTTCGCCGTATAGTCGCTGCCGAGTATCTCAACGGTGATCACCATGTATGTAAAGCGCGAATCTTCAGGATCCGGTCGTCGCCTGTGGATCTCTTTGACCTTTCCCGTCACTATAGCCGACAAGCGCGCGGCGGAACTGTTCGCTTCGGCGTCCCGGACTGTGACGCGGACTGACTCGGGCGGCGTAGCGGTATTGACCCTGCTGAATTCTTCCGCGTCGGCATAAACACCTATGATATTCCCACCGCAGAAAACGATATCGAGAAACTGTTTCCCTCCGATATCTATCTCTTCCTTCGATATCCCTTTAGTCAGGACCGGCAGAGGTATCATTTCCTCAGGTCCCTCAACATATGTGCTCAGTATGCCGGTTTTATTTTCGTCAGGCTCTCTTATCCAGGCGAGAGGCGTAACTGCGATCATCTCATTCTCCTTTCATCTCCAAAAAAGAAAGCAAGCTTCGTCCATGCTTATGATATATATTCCGACGTACCGATTCCGGTGCATCGCGTGACGGCGAATGCGCGGTCGATATCATTTCTCCCGGCCTCTGATAAGAACGACCCCGCGCCTGGCGCGGGGATCAAATTACATGAAAGACCCCGCATAAAATGCGGGGCCTTTCGTTATTATGACTCGATATGTTCAATAGGCGCGTATGCCCCGCGCCTTCAGCGCGGCGAGCATGTCCCGTGCGGGCTTAGACGCGGCGCGTCCGTTCCAAGGAAGACGATCGTCGGTGATCCCGCCGCTCCCCTACCTCAGCACGGGGTCCTTCAGCAGCGCCCTGGCTATGCCGACTATGTCGGCCGCGCCATCCTCGAGGATCCTCTCCGCCTGAGCTACGGTCGTCACGCCGCCCGTCACCATCACGGGGACGCTCACGGCCTTCTTCACGGCCGCTGACATGGGGGCGAACCAGCCGGGCTCGTCCACGCCCCTGATGATATAGCCGTTCATTCCGCCGGTGATATCGATGAGGTCGGCTCCGGCCTTCTCGAGCAGGACGGAAGCCTCGGCGGCGTCCTCTATGGTGCTGCCACCCTCGGTGTAGTCGCAGCCTCCGAGCCTCACCGCGATGGCGAAGCCATCGCCCGCGGCTGCCCTGATCTTCGCGACGGTCTCGCAGGCGAAGCGTATCCTGTTCTCCACGCTCTGCGCTCCGTACTCGTCATCCCTGCGGTTGACGAGCGGAGAGTAGAACTGATTGAGCAGGTAGCCGTGCGCGGCGTGCACCTCGACACCGTCGCAGCCGGCCTTTTCAGCCCTGAGCGCGGCCTGAACGAAGCGCTCCTCAAGCTCAAGGATCTCGCCCGCGCTGAGCGCTCTGGCGCTGCCGGTCTCGCTCCTTCCCTCGGAGGGAGTCCCCCTGCTGAACTGAACCGCCGATGCGGACAGCGCCTCACTTCCGGTGACCTCCTCGCGCGCCCTTCCGCCCGCGTGATTGATCTGGACGAATATTCGGGCTCCCTCGCGGTGCACCGCGTCCGCGAGCGCAGCGAAGCCCTCCACGCAGTCGTCCGAGGCGACGGAGACCTGGAACGGGCTAGCCTTGCCGCGGATGTCGACGTAGCTGTGCTCGGTAATGATGAGGCCGAGCTCGGGATTCTTCGCCCTCGCGGCGTAATACTCGACCATCTCGGGCGTGATGCGCCCGTCTTTGGACTTTTCTGTCGCCATGGGAGGCATGGCGATGCGCCCCCTGAGCTCCAGGCCTCTGATCCTGATCTTCTCGTTTACCATGTTTCCCCCTTCCTCTAAGCTGCCGGATGTTGCGCCGCCCGAAGACCGCGCCCTCCGGCATCCATGTCCCTACTTTCCGATTATTTCGTCCGCGGCGACTCTGAGACCCGCGTAAGCCCTCTCGATCCTTCCGGCTGCCTCTTCCGTCCAGGCAGCATCCGCGGCGGCCTGAGCGCTCAGATGCGCTATCATGTCCCTGACGCGCTCCGGCGAGGGCCCGCCGGCGCATTTCTTGGACTCCACATTGCTCACGGGGAGCAGCGCGGCGCGCACCTCCTCGTCCGTCGCGGGGAGCCCGTGCCCGAGTATGATCTCCGCCCACTTGCCCAGCAGGGCCGCGTCCATGCCGGTGACGTCGAGGCCGGCTTCCTTGGCGTCGCCGACCATGCCTCCTGTGATGTGGTGGGCCTCCCTGAACGGGATGCCGTACTCTGATACCAGATGGTCCGCGAGCGCGGTCACTGTGCAGAAGTTGCGCTCAGCCATCCTGAGCGCCCTTTCTTTGTGCACGCTGGAATAGCGCAGAGCCTCCTTCATGTACTCGAGGCTCGCGAGCACCGAGTTCGTCGCGTCCATGAAGTCGTCGCTCATGCGGTGGCCGTCGAGTATGAAGCTCAGCGGGGTGTTCTTGACCGTGAGAGCCGAGAGCCCGAAGGCGGAAGCCCCGTCGCCCGCGAGCGAGCGGATGTTCTCGAGGACCGTGGGATTCTTCTTCTGCGGCATGATGGAGCTCTGCCCGGAGACCTGACCCCCGAACTCCCAGAATCCGAACTCGTCGGTGCACCAGGTGTAGAGGTCGGTCGCGAAGCGGCTGAAGCTGCTCTGCATAATGCCGTAGGCGGCCTCCGCCTCCATGAAGAAGTCCTTGGAGGCTACGCTGTCCCAGGTATTCTCGACGAGGCCGTCGAAGCCGAGCAGCTCGGCGGTCCTCTCCCTGTCTATGGGGAAGCCCGTGCCCGCGAAGGCGGCGCCGCCGAGGGCGTTGAGGTTGGCGCTGCCGTAAGCCGCCCTGAGGCGCTTCATGTCCCTCTGCAGCATCTCGAGATACGAGGTGACGAAGTGCGCTGCGGTCGTGGGTTGAGCCGGCTGAAGGTGCGTGTAGCCGGTCATCACGGTGTCGACGTTCTTCTCAGCGAAGCCGAGGAGCAGTTCCTCGAGCTCGGAGGCGGAGCGCATGACCTTCAGGAGCTCCCTCCTGCAGACCATGCGCTGCAGGCAGCTGAAGAGGTCGTTGCGGCTGCGCCCGGTGTGCATCTTGCCCGCTCCGGCGCCCATGCGGGCTATCATCTGGTGCTCTACGTTCATGTAGAGGTCCTCGCCGTTCTGCAGGCTGAGATCGTCCGGCGTCAGCTCCTCCTCGATGCGGTCTATGGTCTTCAGGATCTCCGCCGCGGTCTCGCGGCTGTGGACTCCCCTCTCGTAGAGCATGACCGTGTGAGCCCTGTTCACCAGGGTCATCTCGCCGAAGAGCACAGAGAACTGCCTCTTCATGTTCGGAAGCGACATCTCCTGCAACTTGCCCGAGATATCGACGTCTATCCTTCCCCTTCTTTCCATAAGGCGCTCCTTTCAAAAAATGCGGTGTTTTCAAGTAGATTATACCCGCCCGAAGAGCCCGATTGTCAAGATATGGACTTGCTTTAGCGGTGCATTCGGGTATAATATTTTTTGTCTGCGTCCGCGCCGATAACGCGCGCACGCGGAGACCCATTCTTTCACAGAAGAAAAGGAGAATTAAAATGAAAAAGATCTTTGCAGTGCTCCTCGCTCTGGCCATAATCTTCAGCTTCGCCGCCTGCGGAGAGAAGAAGCAGCCCGAGACCAAGGAGCCCGAGCCTCAGCAGCAGGAAGAGACCAAGGAGCCCGAGGTCGTCATCATGAGCCACGACGATTTCGTAGCCGCCGCTCTCGACACCTCCGTTACCGTCGACACCTATGTACAGGCCAAGCAGTCCTGGTGGGACGGCAAGGGAACCTTCTACACCCAGGCCGAGGACGGAGCTTACTTCCTCTACAACATGGCCTGCACCGAGGAGGAGTACGATAAGCTCGTTCCCGGCACCAGGATCATCGTCAGCGGCTACAAGGCCGAATGGTCCGGCGAAGTCGAGATCATCGACGCCGCCTACCAGATCATGGACGGAAGCTTCATCGCCGAAGCCAAGGACGTCACCGATCTCCTCGGCAAGGAAGAGCTCATCGACCACCAGAACGAGTTCGTGAGCTTCAAGGGCATGACCGTCGAGCCTTCCACGTTCAAGGACGCGGACGGCAAGGAAAAGGAAGTCCCCTTCCTCTACAACTGGGACGGCTCCGGTTCTGAGGGCAACGACCTCTACTTCAACGTTTCCAAGGACGGACAGACCTACAACTTCACCGTTGAGTCCTACCTCTGCGGACCCGAGACCGACGTTTACCAGGCCGTCAAGGCTCTGAACATCGGCGACGTCATCGACCTCGAGGGCTTCCTCTACTGGTACGAGGGCGCTAATCCGCACATCACCTCCGTCAAGGCGGCCCAGTAATGTCCGCTCAGACCAAGCCCGCCGTTACCGGCGACATGATCATCGCGCAGCTCGTGGATGAGTATCCCGAGCTCGTGCCCGTGCTCATCGAGCTCGGCATGAACTGCGTCGGCTGCCCCGCGGCCCAGGAGGAGAACCTCCGCGACGCCATCGAGGGCCACATGATGGACCCTGACGAGGTGCTCGCCAAGCTCAACGCGAAGCTCGCCGAGGGCTAGGCATACCGCACAGAGAAACAAAAGACCGGCCCCGCGCTCAGGCGCGGGGCCTTCTGTAAGGAGATCATGACATGAAGAACATCTATCTCATTGGCGACTCCATCCGCTTCGGCGCGCCCCACACGTCCGCCAACAATTTCCTCAGCCCCGGTTACGAACGCTGCGTCAGGGAGGCTCTCCGAGGCAAAGCCAACGTCCTCGGGCCCGAGGAGAACTGCCGCTTCACCCAGTATACCCTCAGGTTTCTGACAAAGTGGGCCGGAGCCATCCCCGCCGCGCAGATAGACGTCGTGCACTGGAACAACGGCCTGTGGGACGTGCTCCGCATGTACGGAGACGAGCCCCTGAATCCCATAGACGTCTACGCGTCCACGCTGAGGCGCATACACGCCAGGATACGCCTGCTGTTCCCGAACGCGAAGATAGTCTTCGCCCTCTCGACCCCCGTCATAGAGGAAAAGCAGAGCGGGGATTTCAGGCGCGTCAACAGCGAGATAGAGTCCTACAATGAGGCCGCCGCCGGGGTCATGAAGGAGCTAGGGGTACCCGTGAACGATCTCTATTCCCTCGCGCGCGGATTCGATGACTCCTGCTATGCCGACGCCACGCATTTCAGTGAAAGGGGCTGCGAGCTCATAGCCGCTCAGGTCGCGAAGATCTGCATGGATCAGCTGGACGCTTAGGAGCTGGATACAAGAACGGCCCCGCTTAACGCGGGGTCTTATAATACGAAAAGACCGCGGAGCTTTCGCTCCGCGGCCCTTTTTTTGTTCCGGTCTTCAGTCCGGTCAGCCGCTTTGGCGGCTGCCTCTGAAGCTTTCCGTCACTTCAGACTACTTGAGCTCCCTGTAGAGGAAGGTCACGACCTCGGCCCTGTAGGAATCCCTGTTGGGCTCGAAGGTGGTCTCGGTGGTGCCGGTGGTGATCTTCTTGTTCACGGCCCAGAGGATCGCGTTGTAGTAGTAGTCACTCTCAGCAACATCGGTGAACGGATTTACGGTTCCGACAGCGGGCTCACCAGCGTGCCTGTAGAGGAAGGTCACAGCCTGGCCTCTGGTCACGGTCATGCTCGGGCTGAAGGTGGTGGCGGAGGTACCGATGGTGATACCGTTGTTCCACGCCCACAGCACGGCGTCATAGTAGTAAGCATCCTTGTCGAGATCTTCGAACGGAGTCTCGCCGCTTACCTTCGGGGAACCCTCAGCTCTGTAGAGGAAGGTCACGAAGTCAGCTCTGGTGGTTCCGAGGAACGGGCTGAACTTGGTGGAGCTGGTTCCCTTGGTGATTCCCTTGTCTACTGCCCAGTAAACGGGATCATAGAAGTAGGAATCCTCAGGTACGTCGGTGAACTTCTTGCTGCTGCCGGAGGAGCTGCCGCCGCCGGAAGAGCTCTTCTTGACGAACTCTGCGGTGATGTCGACGTCCTCTCCGGGCATCGTGAAGGTGGTGGTAGCCTTGGTAGCGTCATCGAGTACGACGGCGGAGCCGGAAGCTACGGTCCACTTGCTGAACTTCTGTCCCTTGGGGACTTCAGCGGTAATGGTGACGGTATCGCCTTCCTGAGCGGTCTCCTTGTCAGCCTTTCCTCCGGTAACTACGATGTTGTAGGCCTGGGATCCGAAGCTGACGGTGAAGGTAGTGGTCGCTTCCTTGTAGTTGGAGGAAGTGACGGTGACGGTGACCTCGACCTCATCTCCCTCAGCAGCGCCCTCGACGTCTCCGGTGATCTTTCCGGTCTCGGGGTCAAACTTGAGGTTGGTGATGATCGCGGAACCGCTGGCTACGCTCAGCTCGACCTCTACGTCCTCGGCGTCCTCGGGGATGCCGGTGAGCTCGGTCTCGATGGTGGCAGTGTTGAAGGGGGCATCGACGTCATCAGCGCTGAGCTCGTCGACTTCCTTCTTCTCTTTTACGGTGATCTTGCAGCTCGCGGTGGCCTCGGCGTAGGTCTCATCCTCGGCGGCGGTCGCGGTCACCGTCGCGGTACCTTCACCGACTACGGTGACCATACCCTCGCTGTCGACGGTAACTACACTCTCATCGCTGCTGGTGTAGGTGACCGGGGTCTTGGCTCCGGTGGCAGCTACACTGAAGGGCTCGTCGCCGACAGTGGCGGTCTTGGAGCTCTCCATGGTGAGGCTCTGGGCTTCCTTCGGAGCTTCAGGAGTCTTGATAGTGATGGTAAGAACGCTATCCTCGATCTTCTCGCTCTGATAAATATTGTCAGAGCCATCCAGCTGATCGGAATCCTCGAACAGATAGAACTCTGCCTCTCCGTCCTTCAGCGCCTTAAAGGTTGCGGTAAACACCGTTCCCTCAAAGATCTTTCTGCTGGCTGCCGCGTTAACAAAGGCGAATCCGATATTGCCAGAATTGTTGACAGGGGCTTCAGTATCATCCAGAGCAGATGCGGCAAGAGACTCCCACGGCGTGGCAGCATTACCTCTGCCCGCATACTGTATCAGAAGTCCATATTCCTTTTCGACTTCGACTCCATCCGCATCGGTGATACTGGTGCACTCAAAGAGCTCTGTATCAAACTTGAGGCCGCCGGTAAAGCTGGCCAAAGTGGTCTCAGTAACTCCTACGGTGATAGATACCTCATCTCCGGGAGCGCACTCACCGGTATCAAAGCCGGTCTTGCTCTCCAGAACGATATTAGGATCTCCGCCCGCAGCGTGCACAGGAACATACATGGTGAACACAAGAGCCAGCGCAAGAACGAGCGACAGGACTCTGCTCACCCTCTTATTTGCTCCCATAAGCATTTCCTCCTATTGATA
>JAEENW010000099.1 GCA_016283945.1 Bacillota bacterium | reverse complement strand
CCGTCTGGAAGTGGACAGGCACCAAGGCCGCGACGGCGACCTTCACCTGCGGGACCGACGAGAGCCATAGCGTCACTCTCGACGCCGATGTCGCGGCTAACGACCTGACCAAGCTGGCCAGATATGTCTCGCATATCATAGACAGCCTGGAGGAGTGATCCTCCGGCCATGCGGGCAAAGCGGTCCAAAAGAGCTCCGCAGCCTTGAACAAAGGGGCGCGGCGCGCTAAAATCTAAATAACAAGAGCGGCCGGGGGCAAGCAGCTCCCGGCTGTTTCAATAGTGCGGCGCCCGCGCCTGACGCGCCCGCCGGATTTAATTAAGGAGGAAGCTTAAAATGCCCTGCACAACGATACTGGTAGGAAAGAAGGCCAGCAACGACCTCTCCACCATGATAGCCCGCACCGACGACGGGCACTACGACGTCAAGAAGCTCGTGGTCATTGAGCCCAAGGATCAGCCGAAGAAGTACAAGAGCGTCATCTCTCACGTGGAGGTGGATCTCCCCGAGGAGCCCATGCGCTACACCTGCTTCCCGAGCGTCGATCTTTCCAAGGGTATCTGGCCCGCCGCCGGCATCAACGCCGCGAACGTCGGCATGACCGCGACCGAGACCATCACCTCCAACCCCAGAGTGCTCTCCGCCGACCCGCTCGTGGTCTATAAGAAGGCCAAAAAGCGCGGCGAGAAGGACGTTCCCGGCGGCATAGGCGAGGAGGACATAGTCATGCTCGTGCTCCCGTACATAAAGAGCGCCAGGGAGGGCGTCAAGCGCCTCGGCTCCCTGCTCGAGAAGTACGGCACCTACGAGATGAACGGCATAGGCTTCAACGACGAGAACGAGGTCTGGTGGCTCGAGACCATAGGCGGCCATCACTGGATCGCCAGGCTCGTACCCGAGGATTCCGTGGTCATCAACCCCAACCAGTTCGGGACCGACAGCTTCGACCTCGAGGACGCCCTCGGCGCGCAGAAGGAGCACATGTGCTCTGCCGACATGCGCGAGTTCATCTCCGAGAACTTCCTCGACCTCAACCAGGACGGTGAGTTCAACCCCAGGGACATCTTCGGTTCCCGCAGGGATCAGGATCACATCTACAACACGCCGAGAGCCTGGTTCATGGGAAGATACCTCGCCCCGTTCTCCCTCAGCTGGGACGGCCCGAACGCCGAGTACGGCCCCGAGAGCGACGACATCCCCTGGTCCATCGTTCCCGACCGAAAGGTGACCGTTGAGGACGTCAAGTACCTGCTCTCCTCGCACTATCAGGGGACCCCGTACGATCCGTACTCCGGCCAGGACACCGGAAAGCGCGGGATCTACCGCAGCATAGGGATCAACCGCACCGGCGACACCGCTCTCTGCCAGATCAGGAGCGGAGTGCCCGACGAGGTCAAGGGCCTGGAGTGGGTCTGCTTCGGCGCGACCACCTTCTCCGCGATGATGCCGGTCTATCCGAACGTCCCGAAGATGCACAAGTACCTCAGCGAGGTCACCATGGACGTCGACAGCAACAACTTCTACTGGGCCAGCAGGCTGATCGACGCGCTCGCCGACCACGATTTCGCCGCCTGCATACAGAACATCGAGCGCTACCACAACGCCGTCGCCGTCGAGGGACGCCTCATCGTCCGCGAGTACGACGCGAAGGTCGCGGAAGCCCTCAAGGGGCGCGGCAAGAAGGCCGAGAAGGCCGCCGAGGCGGAGAAGCTCCTGCTCGAGGCCAACGCGAAGCTCTGCGCCAAGGTCAAGGAGCTCACGACCGACGCGCTCGGAAAGGTCCTCGCGACCTCCAGCGAGCACATGAAGAACGGCTTCAACAGGGCGGACAATTAAGCCGTGAATATAGATCGCGCATCCGGGTCTTGCGGCGCAGCCTGCGGGCTTCACGCAGAAGCCTCTTCGAACGTCGCTCGAAGCCCTCTTGGAATCGGGCTTCTCCCGCCGTTCTCGAGTCTTTGCTGCCCTCCGGCAGAGCGCCGCTCGCCCATGGCGGGGTCCTGATATTAAAACGATATGGAACACTCTTTAGCTGCCGAGATCGCCTCGCGCGTAAGCGAGCGGGGCGGCAGGGCGTACTACGTCGGCGGATTCGTCCGCGACGCCGTCCTTGGCATCGAGAATAAAGACATCGACATAGAGGTCCACGGAATAGAGCCCGCGGACCTCTTCTCGCTGCTCTCGGAGCTCGGCGAGCCGCTCTCCTACGGGAGCAGCTTCGGCATCTACAGCGTCAAGGGCAGCGGCATAGACGTGGCGCTGCCGAGGACCGAGCGTGCCACGGGCCGCGGGCACAGGGATTTCGAGGTCTTCTGCGACCCTTACCTCGGGCCGGAGAAGGCTGCGAGGCGCCGCGACTTCACGATGAACGCCCTGATGAAGGACGTCCTGAGCGGGGAGATCCTGGACTTTTTCGGGGGCATGGAGGACATACGCCGCGGCATCATCAGGCACGTTGACGACGGGAGCTTCGCGGAGGACCCGTTAAGGGTGCTCAGGGCCGCGCAGTTCGCGGCGAGGTTCGGCTTCAAAGTGGCCCCCGAGACCGTCAGCCTCTGCTCCCGCATGGATCTGACGGCGCTCTCGAGGGAGAGGGTCGAGGGCGAGATGAGAAAGGCCCTCGAGAAGGCGGGGAAGCCTTCGGCCTTCTTCGAGTTTCTCAGGGAGACCGGACAGCTCGGCTTCTGGTTCCCGGAGCTGAAGGCCCTGATAGGGGTCGAGCAGGACCCGCGTTTCCACCCGGAGGGCGATGTCTGGGTGCACAGCATGGAGGTCCTCGACCGCGCCGCGTCCTTCCGCGCGGAGGCGAAGAAGCCCTATTTCTTCATGCTCGCTGCCCTGACGCACGATCTCGGCAAGGCGGTCACGACCGAACGCTCAGAAAAGGACGGCAGGCTGCACGCCTACGGGCACGAAGCCGAGGGCGTCCCCATAGCGGAGCGCTTCCTCTCCAGGCTCACGTCCGACAGGGAGCTCACGGCCTACGTGCTGAACATGATACCCCTGCACATGAAGCCCAACCTCGCGGCTTACGCCAAGCCTCCGCTGAAGAAGACGAACCACATGTTCGACGAGTCCGTCTGCCCTGAGGATCTCATAGCGCTCGCCCTGGCTGACAGGCCGGTGTTCTCCGGAAGCGTCCCCTTCAGCGGGGACAGGGAGTTCCTCGAGGAGAGGCTCGCGGAGTACCGGAAGATCATGAACAGGCCGCACGTCGAGGGCAGGGATCTAA
>JAEENW010000010.1 GCA_016283945.1 Bacillota bacterium | reverse complement strand
GCATTAATATTATAGTTATAAAAATCAGCCTTAAAATAAGCGTTGATATGTTCACCATAAGTGTATTCACTATTCGCATAGTGATACATTTTATCATACCCGTGATAAAAACAAACCAACGCTGCTATTATGCAGATCACTGCAAAAACATAAAATACATCACTGGCAGGTGATTTCTTCATTTTAGTCTCCTTTCTATCAACTGTTATACTCCTATCGCTATTCTGCGACGATTTTATAACTAAAGATGAACTCAATGCTTCCGTTCTTTCCAATCGTTCTCCGCATTGATCACAAAACACGAAGTTGCTGTCGACTTCAGCTCCGCAATTCTGGCACTTGATAGTACTCACTAAAATTTTGCCCCCCTTTTGCGCTAACATATTATGAAATAGCAGATTGTTAACTATATACAGTTATAGTATAGATTATTTTCATATCGGTCAACTATGCATGGTTAATAATTGCTCATCCTGCCTGCTATCATATAAAAAACAAAACATTAAAAGGCATCAGGATGGAGTATTACGAACTGTATGCAAAGCGCATCAAGGAACTATGCGCACAACGTGGCATAACAATTAACCGCTTAGCCACGCTAAGCGGTCTTAAGCAGTCCACGATAAACAATATCATTCACGGTGCAAGCAGAAACCCGGCGGTGCGCACATTACACCACATAGCTGTTACATTTGATATGACGTTAAGTGAGTTCCTGGATTTTCAGGATCTTAACGAATACCCGATCGACGATGAAGAAAAATAGCGCAGGACTCAGTCTCACGAACTGATCCTGCGCTGTTTTATTGTCTGTGATCTCCGCGCTCAGCCGGCGGATACTAATCCTCCGACGTTCGCGCGCGGCGGCCTGCCCGTTACAGGCACGCCCTGTAGATCTCCTCCACGTCGGCCGGGCTGAGCGGCACGTAGGCGTTGGTGAGCCTTCCGCCGACGTCGGCGTGTCCGGCCATGTCGGCGAAGTGCTCCTCCCCTATCCCGAGCTCGCTGAGGCTCATCGGAATGCCGGTGGACTTGAAGTAGGCCTCGACGGCGTCGATCGCGGCGTTCGCCAGGGCCAGCTCGTCGTCGCAGTCGAGCCCGAAGACGTTCCTTCCGAGCTTTACGAAGCGGCTTACGGTCTTCGGATCCTTCTTCAGGATGAAGCGCATCCAGCGCGGGGTGAGGATGGCGAGGTCCACGCCGTGGGTGATGTCGTAGTAGGCGGAGAGCTCGTGCTCCATCGCGTGGCAGGGCCAGCCGGTGTACTTCTTGCCGTAGAGGGGGATGCCGGAGCAGGCGACGTTGGCGTCGGCCATGAGGTTCGCCCTGGCGCTGTAGTTGTCCGGTTCCTCGAGCGCGATGGGACAGTTCTTCATGACGGACTTGAGTATGCTCTCGGAGATGCCGTCGGCGAGATCGCTGTCGGGGGTCTCGGAGAAGTAGTTCTCGAAGACGTGGCTCATGATGTCCGCGGAGCCCGCGGCGGTCTGGTACTTCGGCACGCTGAAGGTATAGCTCGGGTCGCAGATGGAGACGGCCGGATGCCCGAAGATGCCGCTCATCTTCTCATTGGTCTCCCAGTTGGTGATGACTGCGCCGGCGTCGAACTCGGAGCCGGTCGCGCTTATGGTCAGGATGTCGACCAGGGGGAGATGCTTTCCGGCCTTCTTGGAGGTCAGGACCATCTTCCAGAGGTCGTCTCCCTCGTAGAAGACTCCGGCGGAGACGGCCTTGCAGCAGTCTATCGTGCTGCCGCCGCCGACCGCGAGTATGACGTCGATATCGTTCTCTTTGCAGAGCTGTACGCCCCTCGCGACGGAGGTTATGCGGGGATTGGGCTCGATGCCCGAGAGCTCGGTGACCTTGAAGCCTCCATCGCTGAGGATCTTCATGACCTCGTCGTAGAGGCCGGTCCTCTTGACGGAGCCGCCGCCGTAGGCGAGGAGCACGTTCTTTCCGAAGCGGCCCAGCTCCTCCGCGAGGTGGCTGATCTGCCCCTGTCCGAAATACAGTCTTGTGGGAATGTCATGTACGTAGTTGAGCATAGATCTTCCTCCTTAGAATTAGAACGGCGCGGCCGGCAGTGATGCCTGACCGCGCCGCAGCGTACTATTCGATGATATTCACGTCCGCGAGCTCCAGAGTCAAAAGCTCGTGCTCGGTGGGCTCCTCGTCGCTCTCCCTCTCGGAGAGGCGGTTCGCCTGGTTGACTATGGCCTTCTCGAGGTAATTGCGCACCTCGCGGCCGTTCGCGTAATCCTCGCCGCGGTTCTCGTAGCTGTCCGCGAAGTAATCCTCTGTGTATTTGAGCGCCTCCTCGGTGGGCTCGTAGCCCGCCTTGCGGCACTGCAGCTTGAAGATGTCCACGAGCTGCCCGGGCGTGTAGTCGTAGAACTCGATGTACTTGTTGAAGCGGGACTTGAGTCCCGGGTTGGAGGCTATGAACTTCTCCATGAGCTCGGTGTAGCCCGCGACGATGACGATGAAGTCATCGCGGCGGTCCTCCATGGCCTTGAGTATGGTGACTATGGCCTCCTGGCCGAAGTCCTGCCCGCTCGTCTCGTTGATGAGCGAGTAAGCCTCGTCGATGAAGAGTATGCCTCCGATGGCGCTCTCTATGACCTTCTGGGTCTTGATCGCGGTCTGTCCGACGTAGCCCGCGACGAGCCCTGACCGGTCGACCTCGACCAGCTGGCCCTTGCTGAGCACGCCGACCGCCTTATAGATCTTCGCGAGCAGCCTCGCGACGGTGGTCTTGCCCGTGCCGGGGTTGCCGTAGAAGACCATGTGGAGCGAGAGAGCGGGAGTGACGAGGCCGTGGCTCTGCCTGAGCTTCCTGATGTTGATCAGGTTGACCATCGAGTGGACTTCCTGCTTGACGTTCTCGAGTCCGACGAGCTCGTCGAGCTCCGCAAGCAGCTCCTCGACCGTCTTCTCGGGTTCGGCGGGAGCTTCCTCCTCCTTTTCGCCCTCCTCCTTCGGAGGCCAGCTCTCGGCGGGAGAGCCCTCAGGCGAGCGCTCGCTGCCCTCGCCCTTGATGAGGTCTATGCCCTCGGTGAGCGCGCGGAACTGGTCGCGGGCGAAGTTCACGATCACAGTGTAGCTGTCGGCGGTGTTGAGGTCCTCGCTCAGCGCCAGGAAATCGGAACCCAGCGCCTCGTAGAGGTCGCAGACCTTCTTCGTAACGGTGTACTGCGAGGCCTCGCCCCCGGCGATGTACTGCTCGTCGATCTTCTGCGCGAACTTGAGCGCGAAGGGAACGCTGCCCCTCGCGTAGCGGTAAGCCCCGCTGCTCAGGGCGTACTGCCTGATAGCGCGCGAAAGAGAAGTGCTGTTCCTGTCCGAAGCCGGGAACTCCCTCTTCATGGTCTGGGGAAGGAACTCATAGAGGAAGTCTATCTCACCCTTCCCTATCTCTCCGTCCGTCACTGCGAGGCAGAGCAGGAACCTGAGCAGGTCTTCGTCGAAGAGGCTGCGCACGCTCTCGCTCTTCCGCCCGCCTATGCTGACGGTCTTGACGTTGTCGATGTCGCCGAGCAGCCCCGTGTAGAGGCGCTTCGTCTCGGAGGAAATGTAGTTGCTCATGATAAAGCCCTTATAGTGTAAAACTTCTCGCTGCGGAGAGCTCATCTCGCGGCATCCTCGGCGGACCGCTCGCGCTTAGTGAAACGCTCCGCACTGCCAACGCAGACACGCTCACGCTGCCGGGGCTTGGCTGAGAGCTCATCTCGCGGCATCTTCGGCGGACCGCTCGCGCTTAGTCCTCGCGCAGCGGTACTACTGCTTAAGCATCGCACAGCTCGCTTTCGCAGAGTACCGGCGCTGCGTATGTCCGCCTCAGACGCCGCGGATGGCTCTCATGCTATCGATGCGGGTGGCGCGAGGAGGGGCATCCACACGTCCGAGGAGCGCCTGCACCGCAGGACGTGGGGATACCGAGCGACAGGACCCGCTCGAAATACTGCCTACAGTTCCGCAGTGAACGGATCGTGATTACTTTTTCGCGAGATCGATCCCTGTTTTGTGTCCGTTGAGATCGAAGCTCTCGTAACCGCTGCCGCTGCTGATCGCGTCGGCGAGGGTCTCGGAGCAGATCCACTCGCGGTACTCGTCGATGGCCTTTGACACGGCCTCGTCCGCCTCGGTGAAGATCTCGATCCTGTCCATCATCTCGAGGCCCTTGTTCTTCCTCATCTGCTGGACCTTGGAGACGAGCTCCCTGGCGAGCCCCTCGGTCACGAGCTCGTCGGTGAGGGTCGTGTCGAGTATCACGCAGACGCCGTTCTCGAGCGCCACGGAGAAGCCCTCCTTGGAGCTCACGGTGACGTTGACCATCTCGGGGCCGATCTCGGTCGGCTCGCCGTTCAGCTCGAGAGTGAGCTTGCCGTCGCGGTCGAGGGCCTCCATCACTGCCTTGGGATCCATCTTGGCGATGGCGCCGCCGAAGGCCTTGATCTTGGAGCCGAGCACCGGACCCGCCGCCCTGAAGTCGGGCTTGAGCGAGTAGTTCAGGTAGGTATCCATGTCGTCCTCGAAGACGACCTGCTTGACGTTGAGCTCCTCCTTGATGAGGCCGGCCATGTATTCGATGTCGTTTCTGTACTTGCCGTCGATGAGGAGTTCGGGGAGCGGCTGGCGGACCTTGATCTTGGTCTTCTCGCGGACGCCGCGGCCCATGGTCACGATGTCGCGGACGAGGTCTATGCGCTTCTCGAGCTCAGCGTCGATGAGGGAGGCGTCGGCCTTCGGGAAGTCCTGAAGGTGAACTTCCGCTCCGGTGAGGTCCTTGTAGATCTCCGCGGTGATGAAGGGCGCGAAGGGA
>JAEENW010000098.1 GCA_016283945.1 Bacillota bacterium | reverse complement strand
CGGTGAGCTCCTCGAGTATGTCCATGATCGCCTCACGGTCATCCCAGGTGTGCATGAAGAGGCTGTCGTGCCCGATGATGTGGAGGGCGATGCCCAGCCACAGGTAGTGGGAGTGGAGCCTCTCGAGCTCGGCGATGATGACTCTGATGTACTGGCCCCTCTTGGGAACGTTCATCTGGGCGATGCCCTCGAGCGCCATGGCGTAAGCGAAGGCGTGGGAGTGAGAGCAGATGCCGCAGACTCTCTCGACCATGACGAGGGTCTGGATGAAGTTCTTCTGCTGGGCGAGCTTCTCGATGCCTCTGTGGTTGTAGCCGATGAAGACCTCGGCGTCGGTAATGGCTTCACCGTCGGTGATGAGCCTTGCGTGGACCGGTTCCTCAAGCGAGGGATGATAGGGTCCGATGGGAACTATATAGCTCATTTTTCGGCCTCCTTTTCCTTCCTTTCCTTGATGAGCTGATCCATGGGGGTCACGAGGATCTGGCCGCCCTGGTCGGCGAACATGCTCTCGGGCATGAACAGTCTCTTCGACGTGTCGACGCCCTCAAACTTGATGTCCATGAGCTCCATGATCTCGCGCTCCGGCCACTCGGCACCCAGGTCGTAGATGTCCGAGATAGTGGGGAGAACGTTCTCTCCCTCGACCGTGTAGGACTCGATGGCGGGGTCGATCTCATACTCGTAGGAGACGTTGCCCTTGCCGTTCTCGTCCAGGAAGGCGTGGATCATGGCGAGATGGACTCCGTTGTCGCGCATGCGCTGGGCGACAGGCCGGATCTCGTCCTTCGTGATGGTGATCTTTTTGTATTCCTGCACTTTACCACCTCTGAAATTGAATTAACATATGCGCGGAAGCTGAGCTCCTGCCAGCTTCGCAACTATTCGAGAACCTCCGATCCTTGTCCTTACCAGGACCTTTCCCGGATATTCGTCTCTGACTTCACCGATGACCGCGGCGTTCTCCGATACGGGGAAGCGCCTCAGTATCCCGAGAGCTTCGTCAGCTCTCTCCTTCGCCACGACCGCGAGGAGCTTGCCCTCGTTAGCGCAGTACAGGGGATCGAGCCCCAGTATGTCGCACGCGCTTGCCACCTGCGGCGCCACGGGGATGGCAGTCTCGTCGAGCCTGATCGAGAAGCTGCTTCCTTCCGCGAACTCGCAGAGGGTCGTGGCGACACCTCCGCGCGTCGGATCGCGCATGATCCTGAGGTCCTCGCCCAGCGCCGAGAGCGCCAGGGCCGGCTCCCTGAGCGGAGCGCAGTCCGAGAGCAGCTCTCCCGTGAGCAGATCCTCGTTCCTCGCGAGCATCACCGCGGCTCCGTGGTCTCCGACCGTGCCGGAGACTATTACCCTGTCCCCGGGTCTGATCCCCCTTTTCGACAGCCAGGGGCTCTTAAGCGTCCCTATGCCCGCGGTGTTTATGTACAGCCCGTCGCCGTGCCCGCGCTCGACGACCTTGGTGTCTCCCGTGACTATCCTCACGCCGGCTGCCTTTGCCGTGTCCGCGATGGAGCGCGCGATCTCCTTCAGATCCTCCATCGGGAGCCCTTCCTCGATTATGAGGGAGAGGCTGAGGTATCTCGGGTCTCCGCCCTGCATGCACACGTCGTTTACGGTGCCGCAGACGCTGAGCTTTCCTATGTTCCCGCCCGGGAAGAAATAGGGCGAGACGACAAAGCTGTCGGTGGAGAAGACCAGCTTCTCCGCGCCGCTCAGAACCGCGGCGTCCCCGAGCTCGTCGAGTATGTCGTTGCCCATGAGGGGAAGTATTATCTCCTCTATGAGGGACGAGGTCTTCTTGCCCCCGCTGCCGTAGTCGAGAGTGATTATCTCCTGCATTTTTCAGTTCACTCCCTTCTCCGGCGGAAAGCTTCCGTACTTGTAGGCAGCCGCGCAGGCTCCCTCGGAGGAGACCATGCAGGGCCCGAGCGGATCCTCGGGCGAGCAGGCCTTTCCGAACATCGGGCAGAGCGCGGGATCGAGCCTTCCCTGTATGACCTCGCCGCAGAGGCAGCCCTTCGGGAGCAGCCCCTTCTTCGGGCTCACTCCAAAGCGCTTAGCCGCGTCGAAGCCGCTGTACTCGGGCCTCAGGACGTAGGCGCTGTCCTCGACGGTGCCCATGCCCCGCCACTCGCAGGATGCGGTCTCGAAGAACTGCTCCGTCATCGCCAGCGCGAGAGGATTGCCGTCCGGACGCACGGCCCTGGTGTACTGGTTCTCAAGCCTCGCTTCGCCGCTCCTGATCTGGGCGAGCAGCATGCCGATGGACCTCACTATGTCCTCGGGCTCGAAGCCGCTTATGACAGCCGGGATGCCGAACTCATCGGCGAGGAAGCGGAAGCCCGCCTCTCCGGTGATGACCGCGACGTGCCCCGGGCAGAGAAAGCCCTGCACGTTGAAGCCTTCGGATCCTATCAGCGCTCTGAGCGCCGGCTCCACCCTCTTGAGGGCGGTATATATCGTAAAGTTCCCCACTCCGGCCTCCGAGGCGATCTTTACCGCCGCCGCGGTGCCCGGAGCCGTGGTCTCGAAGCCCACGCCGAGGAACACTGTCTGCTTTTCGGGATGCTCCCGCGCTATCCTCACGGCGTCGGCGGGAGAATATACCACGCGCACGTCCGCACCCTCGGACTTGCGCCGCCTGAGGCTGTCGCCCCTGACGCTTCCCGGGACCCTTATCATGTCCCCGTAGGTGGTGATGATGACGTCCTTCTCGGAGCTCAGCTCGAGCATCGCGTCTATGTCGCCCTGGGAGGTGACGCAGACCGGGCAGCCCGGCCCGGAGATGAGCCTGACCCCTTCCGGGAGCAGCTGCTTGATGCCGGACTTCGCTATGGACATCGTGTGCGTGCCGCAGACCTCCATGAGGTTTACGCGCGGCGCTGAGACCCGGTCAGACATAGAGCTTCCTGATCTCCTCCTCGAGCTCTCTCGCGAGAGCCTGATCCTCCTCCGCCTGGGCGCCGTCGACCTTCTCGATCGCGAAGCCCGCGTGGACTATCACGTAGTCGCCGAGCCTGGGCTCCTTGATGAAGTCGAGGCGCATAGAGCGGCGGACGCCGTCTCTTTCGCCCACGGCGTCGAGGCCGTCCATCTCAACTATTTTAAGAGGTACCGCAAGGCACATCGCTGCTTTCCTTTCAAAAGCCCTGAAGCGGGCTCTTTCCCTTCGCCGCAATGGCGAGCTGCCCGAAGCTGACTCCCTCGTCGTTCGCGGAGACCCTGCTGTGGCGGAAGACCTCGAAGCCCTTCTCTCTCAGCAGAGGCTGCAGCCTCGTGAGCATGTATATGTTCTGGAACGAGCCGCCCGAGAGCACCACGCGGCTGAGCCCAGTGTCCTCACGGATGAGTTCGCACATCTTCACCGCCATGTCCACCATGGTGTTCATGAACTTCGCGCAGACGGCGTCCTTTCCGGCTCCCGCCCGCAGATCGGAGACCATCGCCTCCAGCATGCGGCCGTACTCGAATCTTCTGATCTCCCCTCCGGAGATGTCGTAGGGGTAGGCGTCCGTGACGCCCCCGGCTGCCGCGGTCTCAAGCAGTACCGCGCCCTGGCCCTCGTAGGAGGCCTCCTCCCTGACGCCGGCCAGAGCCGACGCCGCGTCGAAGAGCCTTCCCATGCTGCTGCACACCGGGCTGTTGAGCCCCGAGGCGAGCACCTTTCGCACGAGCTGTGTGCGCTCCCTTCCGAAGAAGGGCTCGGGATCCATCCCCGCGTCGAGGAGCATCGAGGCCGCCGCCCTCCAGATCTCGGTGACCGCCCTGTCGCCTCCGGGAAGCCTTATGGGAGCCAGGCTCCCGCGCCTCTCGAAGCCGGAGTAGCCGCCGGTGAGGAACTCTCCTCCCCAGACCGTTCCGTCGGTCCCGTAGCCGGTGCCGTCCCAGACGACGCCTATGCAGTCGCCCTCGAGCCCGTTGTCGGCCATGCAGGAGGCCATGTGCGCCCAGTGGTGCTGGACCCTGATCAGGGGAAGCCCTTCGGAGGCCGCCCTCTCCTCCGCGTATCCCGTGGACATGTAGTCCGGGTGGAGGTCGCAGACCAGCGCCTTCGGCTCGATGGAGAACATCCGCTCGAAGTGGGCTATCTGCTTCTCGTAGTTGTCGAAGGTCTCGATGTTCTTGAGATCTCCTATGTGCTGGCTCTGGAAGACGTATGAGCCCTTCGAGACCGAAAAGCTCGCCTTCTGCTCCGCCCCGCACGCCAGGATCATTCCGTCGGCGCCCTTCATGGTCAGCGGGAAGGGAACGTATCCCCTCGAGCGCCTCAGCGGGTATTCGAGCCCGTCCACGACGTAGAGCAGCGAGTCGTCGCAGCGGGTGTGTATGTCTCTGTCGTTGAGGAGGAAGGCGTCGGCTATGCCGCGCAGCTCAGAAAGAGCCTCCTCGTTTCTGTATATGATAGGAAGATCCGAGAGGTTGGCGCTGGTCATGATCAGGGCGTCCAGGCCCTCGTCCATGAGCAGGTAGTGCACCGGGGTGTAGGGGAGCATTACCCCAACGTAGTCGTTCTCGCTGATCTGCCTGAGGCTGCCGCGGATCTTCTTTCTCAGCAGCGTTATGGGCCTCCTGTAGCTCTCGAGCACCCTCTTCTCGTCCTCGGAGATCTCGCAGTAGCGGGCAGCGGTCTCGGCGTCTCTGCACATTATGGCGAAGGGCTTCTCATCCCTCTGCTTGCGGCGCCTGAGCCTCGCGGGGGTCTCCTCGTCGTCGAAGAGGCAGGCGAGGTGTATGCCTCCGAGCCCCTTGACCGCCACTATCCTGTGAGCCTTGATGTCGGCGGCGGCGTTCTTTATGGCGTCGCCCGGGAGCTCGTTCCCGTCCGGATCCATGTAGATCAGCCTCGGCCCGCAGACCGGGCAGCAGGTAGGCTCGGCGTGATAGCGCCTGTTCTCGATGAAGGTGTACTCGCCGTAGCAGTCGGGGCACATCTTGAAGCCCGCCATCGTCGTGTACGCCCTGTCGTAGGGCACGTCCTTGATGATGGTGAAGCGCGGGCCGCAGTTGGTGCAGTTGATGAAGGGATAGCGGTAGCGCCTGTTCTTCGGATCCCTCATCTCCCTGAGGCAGTCCTCGCAGATGCCCACGTCGGGAGAGATCAGGGTGTTGCGGCTCGCGGCCGCCTTGCTTCCCACGATCCTGAAGTCCACGTAGCCCTTCAGCTCCGTTGATTTTTCGACGTTGACGGTCTCGATCAGCGCCAGGAATGGCTTCTTGGTCCAGAGCTCCGCGGCGAAGCGGTCCAGAGTCTCCTCCTCGCCCTCTATCTCGATCTCAGCGCCCTCAGAGGTGTTGCGTATCCATCCCGTCAGGCTCATGTCCTTTATCTGCTTGTGGATAAAGGGTCTGAAGCCGACGCCCTGGACTATGCCGTTTACCTTTATGTTCGCGCGCAGCCTGCTCAATTCCCGTGCCTTTCCGGCGATCTATTGGGCTATTTTAGGCACGCAAAGACCGTCACGACAAAAATTCATAAATAATATATCAAAACGGCCGCGTACGGGCAACAATAAAAACCGAAAAGAAAGAGCTTTTCCTTTCGGTTTTTACGGTATCCCGGCTTGATTTGTAAGTGATATATAGCGCGGCTTGTAGGGCGAGGCTATTCGCTTACAACCTTCGCGTAGCCCATCATGACGAGGATGCGGGCGTACTCGTCGACCGCCTCGGGCACGTAGCGGCCGAACTCGAAGGCGAGCTCCTTCGCCGCCTCGGCCGTCGTCCTCCTGCCGTCGAAGCAGTAGCCGATCGCGGTGATGACGGATCCGAGCTTCGCCGCGTACTTCTCGCCGAAGGCGTCGATGCGCTTCTGTATCTCGGGCGCGTAGACTCCTCTGGGCTTCCTGATCTGGAAGGGGGTGATCGCGGTGCGCTCTATGACGAGGCTGTACTTCTCCTTCTGCCTGCGGGTGACGGGGCTCTTGGCGGGCCTGGCGACGGGGTCGAAGCCTGCCATGACCCTGACGAGCTCCCTGAGGCGCTTCTTCTGCTCGGCGAGCATGGCCTCGAAGGCCTCCTCTCTTTCCGGCGCGCAGACGCCCCAGCTTCTGAAGCTGTCGATGGCCCCGAGCCTGAAGCGGGTGTAGACGTCTACCCTTCCGGGGATCGCCTCCGCGGGGAGCTTGCCGTCCGCCGCCAGAGTCCTGAGCTCGGAGATGTAGGACGCTGCTCTCGCGAGCCCGGTCTCGCAGATCGCGGGAACGTCCTCCTCGCTGAGGTTCGCGAGGCCGTAGGCGTAGGACGCGGCGAGCGCGGCCGAGCGGGAGAGTATGTAAGGATCGACCTTGTCGAGCGTGTCGGTGCTGGTGTGGTAGTACTTGTCCGGCCACTGTCCGAGCATGAGGCAGGGAACTCCGACGCAGGGGTCGGACCACACGACGTGGTCGCTTCCGCCCGTGAAGGAGGTC
>JAEENW010000009.1 GCA_016283945.1 Bacillota bacterium | reverse complement strand
TCGCGCCGCCGCCGGAGGCGGGCGCTCCGCGGAGCGGAGCGCGGCGGCCCGCGCCGCATACAGGAGATACATATGGCAGCATATGAGGCAAGACCATTCACTGAGGGCGAGCGCTTCGCAGGCTTCGTCGTAGACGCCGCGCGCCCCTCGAAGGAGCTTTCGGGCGTCCTCTACACCATGACGCACGAGGCGAGCGGGGCAAAGCTCGCCTGGCTCGCGAACGGCGAGGACAACAAGCTCTTCTCCATAAGCTTCAGGACCGTGCCGGAGGACAGCACGGGCGTATTCCACATACTCGAGCACACCGTGCTCTGCGGCTCCGACAAATTTCCCGTCAAGGAGCCCTTCGTCGACCTGCTCAAGGGCTCGATGAACACCTTCCTCAACGCGATGACCTACCCGGACAAGACCGTCTATCCGGTCTCGAGCCGCAACCCCAGGGACCTGCTCAACCTCGCGGAGGTCTATCTCGACGCGGTCTTCGCGCCGAGGCTGAGGACCGACCGCAACATCTTCCGCCAGGAGGGCTGGCACATAGAGCAGGAGCCCGCCGAGGGCTCCGCAAAGCCCAGGCTCAGCTTCAAGGGCGTGGTCTTCAACGAGATGAAGGGCTCCATGTCCGACAAGGAGGAGATCCTGCGCCAGGACCTCTACACCGCGATGTTCCCGGACAGCCCCTACCGCTTCAACTCCGGCGGGGATCCGGCGCGCATCTCCGAGCTCAGCTACGAGCAGTACCTCGAAACCTACGGGCGCTTCTACCATCCCTCGAACGCCCTCATATACCTCGACGGAAGCGTCCCCATCGAGGAGCTCCTGAAGCTCCTGGATGGCTACCTCGCGGAGCGCGCGGGAGGGGACTTCGCCCCCGTCCCCGGGATCCCGATGCAGGAGCCTAAGGGAAGCTTCGGCGAGGACTTCTACGAGCTCGCCCCGGGCGAGGATCCGAAGGACAAGTCCCTGCTATCCATGGGAAAGCCGCTCTGCCGCTACGACGACAGGCTCAAGGGCTACGCCGCCGACATCATCAGCACCGCTATAGCCTCCTTCAACGAGGCCCCGCTCACCGCGGCGGTGCTCGGGTCCGGGCTCGCTCAGGACCTGGAGCTCTTCTTGGACAGCGGAGTGCTTCAGCCGAGCGTGCAGCTCACCGCGAGGAACGTCGCGGACGGCCGCGAGGAGGAGCTTCTGGAGCTCATAAGCGGCACGGTTCGCCGCCTCTGCGATGAGGGGCTCGACCGCGGACTGCTCGAGGCCTACATCAACAGATACGAATTCACCGTAAGGGAGGGCAGCCAGCCCGCCGGTCTCAGAAGGGCCATAAGGGCTCTCGGCTACTGGCTCTACGGAGGCGACCCGCTCGACGCGCTCGAATACAGGGACGTCTTCGCGAGGCTCAGGGAGCTGCTCTCGACCGATTACTACGAGAAGCTCCTCGCCGAGATGCTGCTCGACCGCGAGCACAGCTCGGTGCTGATCACCCGCCCGAGCGCTTCCTATGGCGCCGGGCTCAGGGCGGCCGAGGAGGCGAAGCTCGCGGAGATGACCGCGGGCTGGACCGATGCCGACTATGCGGATAATCTCAGGATGAACGAGGCTCTCGCCCTCTGGCAGAGCACTCCGGACAGCCCCGAGGCCTCCGCGTCCATACCTCAGCTCCCTCTGTCCGAGGTGAGCGAGCAGCAGTACATACCGCCCACCGAGGAGAAGGACCTCGGCGGCGTCAGGCTCCTATACCACAGCATCCCGACCAACGGCATAGTCTACGTGAGCATGTACTTCTCGCTCGCGGAGCTCGGGCTCGCGGACCTGACCCGCTTCGCCCCCGACATGCTGCTCGCGGATCTTCCTACCGCGGAGCACAGCGTCGCTGAGCTCGAAAAGGAGATCAAGACCCGCACCGGCGAGCTGCGCTTCAGGCTCAACGCCTTCAGGGACAAGGACTACCTCAGCCTCTGCACGCCCTATCTGGTCGTGTCATGCAGCATGCTCGAGGAGAATGTGGACAGGGCCGCCGCGCTCGTCAGGGAGATACTGCTCGAGAGCGACTTCACCGCCCTCGCCGCGGCGCACGACCTCGTCATGCAGGACTACATCCGCGTGAAGGACGCCTGGGTCGATTCAGGCCACATGCTCGCGCAGGTAACGGCGCTCAGCGGCTACAGCTCCGACAACGCCGTCGCCAACGCCATCACAGGCTACGGACACACACGCTGGATCGATTCCTTCGGTGAAAACATAGACGAGGAGCTCGGGCCGTGGATGGAATGGCTCGCAGGCACCCTGAAGAAGGTCATCTGCCGCGAGAAGCTCACGCTCAGCGTGACCGCGACGGAGCTTCCGGACGTCTCCGCCTTCGCGGACATTCCGCAGGGCGAGCCCGCGATGCAGGCGACATCCTACGAGGCCGCGCTTCCCGCGCGCTCCGCCGTCGTGATCCCCGCGCAGATAGGCTTCAGCTCCCAGGCTCTCAACCTCAGGGCCATAGGCTCGGAGTACAGCGGAAGCCTCGCCGTCGCCGCGAACATAGTCACGCTCTCCTACCTCTGGAACGAGGTCAGGGTGCAGGGCGGCGCCTACGGGACCGGCGTCAGGCTCGGGACCCTCGGCAACCTCTCGACCTACTCCTACAGGGATCCCTCGCCCGCGGCGAGCATAGAGACCAACCGCGGCATAGCGGCCTTCCTCAGGGCCTTCGGCGACAGCGGCGAGGATCTGGACAAGTACATAATATCGACCGTCGCGGGACTCGAGCCCGTGGTCTCCGCCAAGACCTACGGGGCGCTCGCGGACAACCGCTGGTTCTCCGGCGTGAGCGAAAAGCTCGCCCTCAAGTGGAGAAGGCAGATGCTCGAGACCGATATTGATGATATCATAGAGGCAGCGGAGGTCTTCGAACGGCTCGCTGAGGAGGGCGCGGTGTGCGTCGTCGCCCACGAGGCCGCCGCAGACGCGCTCGAGGGCGCCGAGAGGCTTCCGCTGTAAGGAGGTATAACCATGTACATGTACGGCAACAACATCTATAACCAGAGCTATCTCCTGCTGATCCCCGCGATACTGCTCACGCTGTACGCGCAGGCCAGGGTCAAGGGCGCTTACGCCAAGTACGCCCAGATCGGCAACACCAGGAGGATCACCGGAGCTCAGGCCGCCGACATCATCATAAGGCGCAACGGCCTGGGCATAGGCATCCAGGAGGTCGCGGGCACTCTGACCGACAACTACAACCCGCAGACCAGGATACTCAGCCTCTCGCAGGGCGTCTACTCGAGCTATTCGGTCGCGGCGATAGCGATCGCGGCTCACGAGTGCGGACACGCCTGCCAGCACGCCCAGGGCTACGCCCTCCTGAGGCTCAGGAACAACCTCGTTCCCGTCCTCAACATCACCAGCAATCTCTCCTGGCCGGTTATGATACTCGGCCTCCTCATGGGTTCCGGCGGCAACCTCATCTTCAACATCGGGCTCGCGATGTTCATGCTCGTCGTGATCTTCCACCTCATCACTCTCCCCGTGGAGCTCGACGCGAGCCGCAGGGCTCTCGACATGCTGCAGGAGTACGGCATAGTCAACGGCCAGACCGAGGAGATCGCGGGCGCCAGGGAGGTGCTCTCAGCCGCCGCGCTGACCTATCTCGCCGCCCTCGCGATGGCGGTGGGAAACCTCCTCAGGATACTTGCGATGAGGGGAAACAACAGGAGGTAGCGGCGCGCCGCCTCGCGCGGCGCTGATTCGGAGGAAGCATGCTCAAGAAGATGCCCGGCACACTGTGCACCCTCATAGCGGCCTGCCTGTTCGCGCTGGGCGGCCTTCTCATGAAGCTAATACCCTGGCATGGCCTGGCTATAAACAGCTTCAGGTCGGCCATCGCGTTCTGGATCATACTGCTCTTCCTGAAGAGGACGGGCCACAGGATAGTCGTCAACCGGAGCGTGATGACAGGCGCGGCCTGCATGGTCCTGACCAACCTGCTCTACTCGATGGCGAACAAGCTCACGACCGCGGGCAACACCATCATCCTGCAGTTCACGGCTCCCATATTCGTCATAATCTATTCGACCATACTGTTCAAGAAGAAGCCTCAGAAGCTCGATCTCGCGGCCTGCGCCTGCGTATTCGCCGGCGTGGTGTTCTTCTTCGTGGACGGCCTCTCCGCGGGCAACATGCTCGGCAACGCCCTGGCGCTCATGTCCGGCATGTTCTACGGCGGAGTCTTCATGATGAACAGCTTCGACGACTCCGACTCGCTGAGCTCCGTGCTCTTCGGCCTGGTCGGAGGCTTCGTCACGGGACTTCCCTGGCTGCTCAGGCAGGATCTCTCCCAGACCGGGGCTGCAGGCTGGACCGCGGCCCTTTGCCTCGCCGTCTTCCAGCTCGGCGTCGCCTACATATTCTTCACCGCCGGTCTCGAGACCACTCCTCCCGTGGCGGCCTGCCTCATCACGGGCGTCGAGGCGATACTCAACCCCGTGCTCGTCGCCGTCTTCTACCACGAGAGCCTCACGAAGCTCTCCCTTGTGGGCGCCGCGATAGTCTTCATCTCGGTGATGGCCTACAACCTGCTGATGACTCTTAAGAAAGGATCCGCGTAGGGGCTCTCTAGCCCGCGCGGCGGTTTGCCGCTTTATGGATATGTCGCAGATAATACAGCAGATGATAGTCCTGTTCCTCATGATGGGAACGGGCTATTTCTGCGGGCTTAAGGGCTACATGGACGAGGGCTTCTCCAAGAAGCTCTCCGCCCTCGTGCTTGACATAACGACTCCCGCCATGATACTCGCCTCGGTCTGCGGAGGGCAGGCCGACTACCCCAAGAGCGCGGCCTTCTCCGTGCTCGGCGCCGGTGTCGTCACCTACATCGTGATCATTCCCATGGCTTGGCTCATCGTAAAGCTCATGCGCGTACCCCGGGCACAGTCCAGTCTCTACATGTTCATGACCATATTCTCGAACACGGGCTACATGGGCTATCCTGTCCTGCGCGCGATCTACGGAGAGGGCGCCATATTCCTCGCGAGCATCTTCAACATGCTCTTCAGCATCGCCGCCTACAGCCTCGGCATCGCGCTTATGAGCGGCGGAAAGGGCAGATTCTCCCCGAAGATCCTGATCAATCCGTCCTTGATCAGCTCCATCGCCGCGCTGGTGATATTCCTCTTCGACATTTCCGTGCCCTCCGTCCTGGCCCAGACCCTCGATTCGATAGGCTCCGTGACCTCGCCCTGCGCGATGATGCTCATAGGCGCCTCGCTCTCCCTCATCCCGGTGAGGCAGATCTTCACCGAGATAAGGCTCTATCCCTTCTCGCTCATAAAGCAGGTGGCGCTGCCTCTTCTCATGCGCCTGGTGCTCGGGATATTCCTGAAGGACCCTCTTATACTCGGCGTGATGACCGTGCTCAGCGCGATGCCCGCCGCGAGCATCTGCGTCATGTTCGCCAACCAGTACGGCAACGATCCGAAGCTCGCCTCACAGGGCGTGTTCATCACTACCGTGTGCTCCTTCGTGACCATTCCGCTGCTGTGCATGGTGCTGTAGTCCGATCTTATGCGAAACAGGCTCATATCAAAGGAATTGAAAAGAGGCGCGAGCCGCAAGGCCCGCACCTCTTTTTTCCCCCGCACAGCTGTTTTCGGTAAAGGCAAACCGGAATTTTGCTGGCTAGATAAAATCTTCAACTATGAAAACAGTTCCCGTTCCGCTCTGATAAAACAAAAATAACTGGGAACCATCTTCCTGCTTGAGATTCATTAAAGAGCATTTTTCCCAATCCGGGATTACCATATCATTTGCATCAATTTGTTTCACTAACTGTTCAACATAATCTATTTGGCCTTCTGTCGGTTGTATTCCGCCAAATAGTTTTTCCAATTGGAATGCTACATCCTGCATCTTTTTGCTTTCACTTCCAATAGGATAATCAATTACATGATACCGTATTCCATCCCCATGAAAACTTGGCTCTGAATATGAGAAAACCTCTTCCGCCCCTGCTTTCGGCAATTCTATATCCCAGTTTGTTCTCAATACTCGTGTATATGAGTTTACGGATTTCCAAATTATAGAGCATATAGCACAAACAGCACAGAGTCCAACTATGAGGAATACTGTCTTTCGAGTTATTTTCATATTCAGCATCCACCCTCAGCACTAAAACCCGATTGATCGAGATCTCTTCAAACTGGAATTTGTCACTTGGAAAGGTTGATCCAGTACCTCTCCAAATACACTTTTTCATTTGGCTCATA
>JAEENW010000097.1 GCA_016283945.1 Bacillota bacterium | reverse complement strand
CGAGGCGGGCTCCTGGTGCGTCGACGACTTCGGCGGCTTCCTCGAGCAGCGGGAGAATGCGGAGAGCCGCTACTACACGCTGCTCAGCGCACACGGCGAGGACGGCTTCGGAAGCTACGGTTCTCAGGACATCTCGAAGATCCATCCGGAGCACTACCTCAGGCTCGCCGAGGAGCATCCCGGGACCATACTCGGCCTAAAGATCGCCTGCAGCAACACCATGTGCGGCGACCGGGGCTACGGCCTCGCGAAGCACGCGAAGATGATTGCCTCCATGATGGGCCTTCCGCTCACCGTGCACATAGGCAATTTCCCGCCCGACCCGCTGGGCATCATAGAGTTCATGGAGACGGGCGACGTCATGACCCACGCCTACCACGGCAAGGAGATCTCGCTCTTCAGGCCGGATGGCAGCCCGAAGGAGGGAGTCGTGAGGGCGAGGGAGCGCGGCGTGATCTTCGACGTCGGCCACGGCAGCGCGAGCTGGAGCCTTCCCGTCTACGAGAGGGCGATATCCAAGGGCTTTTTGCCGGACCTGATCGGGACCGACATCAGGGCGATAAACCTCGACGGGCCGGTCTACTCGCTGCCTGTCGTCATGAGCAAGATCACCGCCCTCGGCATGCCGCTCGAGGACGCCGTCGAAAAGGTGACCTCGGCAGCGGCGAAGGCCTACGGGCTCGCGGGGCTCGGAACGCTTAAGCAGGACGCTCTCGCGGACGTGGAGATCTTCCGCGTCAAGGAGGCAAAGCTGGAGCTTCCGGACTGCGGAGGCGTCATGCAGAGCATAAGCAGGCTCATAGTCCCTGAGAGCGTCATAGTCTCGAAGGGCGGGAAGAGCAGCCTCATCCCCGTGAGCGAGGGACTTCTGGTCTGAGAGAGCGCAGGATACAATCAGGCAGAGCCGGAACCGATGGAACACAGTTAGAGAGCGCCGCAAGCGGCGGGAGGAAGATATGAACGTATACGAGAAGATGGGCCTTCAGAGGGTAGTCAACGCCAGCGGAAGGATGACCTACCTGGGAGTCTCGACTCTCCCTGACGAGGTCGCAGCTGCGGCCGTCGAGGGCGGACAGAACTACGTCGTCGTCGCCGAGCTTATCGACAAGGTCGGAGAGCTCATATCGGCGCACACCGGTGCCGAGGATTCCTGCGTCACCTGCAGCGCCTCGGCCGGCATAGCGATCGCCGTCGCGGGGCTGGTCACGAAGGGAAAGCGCTCGGCGCTGACCGCGCTTCCCGACTCGACAGGGCTTCCCAACAGGGTCATACTGCAGAAGGGCCACTCAGTCGACTACGGAGCGCCCATAAGCATCGCCATAAGGCTGGGCGGCGGAGTTCCCGCCGAGGTCGGAACGGCGAACCTCGTATTTCCTGAGGAGATCGAGGAAGCCATAGACGAGAACACCGCCTGCCTCTTCTACTGCAAGTCGCACCACTGCGTGCAGAAGGGCATGGTCTCCCTGGAGGAGATGATAGACATCGCCCACAGGAACGGCCTGCCCATACTCGTCGACGCAGCCGCCGAGGAGGACATGAGGAAGTACGTCGCCATGGGAGCCGACCTCGTCGTCTACAGCGGCGCCAAGGCCCTCGAGGCCACGACCTCCGGCTTCATCACCGGAAGGAAGGAGCTCATATCCTGGTGCAAGAAGCAGTACCAGGGCATAGGAAGGGCCATGAAGGTCGGCAAGGAGCAGATGGTCGGCCTCGTCGCGGCTCTTGACAGGTACGACAGCATCGACCACGAGGCGCAGGCCGCCGGGAACCTGAAGACCGTCGAGTGGCTCAACGAGCGCATCAACGCCATCCCCGGCTGCCGCGCCGTCACTGTGCAGGACGAGGCGGGCAGGAAGATCTACCGTTCCAAGGTGACCTTCGACCCGGTCTGCGGCATGAGCGCGCTCGAGGTGGACGCGAAGATGAGGGAGGGCAATCCCTCCGTGCACTGCCGCCCGAACCTGCTGAGCCTCGGCGCCATGCTCTTCGACGTCAGGCCCCTCGTGCCCGGCGATAAGGAGCTCATAGTCGAGAAGCTCAGGAAGGTGATGGAGGGCTGAAATGGCGCCCCTCGGGGCGCCTTTTCGAGGCAAAAGATTTCGGCATTTGTTCTTGACACGATGGGGGCGCTGGTGTAATATTCTTAACTGTACCGCGTATCGCGGCGTGTGGGAGTATAGCTCAGCTGGGAGAGCATCTGCCTTACAAGCAGGGGGTCATAGGTTCGAGCCCTATTACTCCCACCAAACAGAATGCGGCCCGGTAGTTCAGTTGGTTAGAATGCCAGCCTGTCACGCTGGAGGTCACCGGTTCGAGCCCGGTTCGGGTCGCCAATTTAAAAATACGCTGGTGTGGCTCAATGGCAGAGCAGCTGATTTGTAATCAGCAGGTTGTTGGTTCGACTCCGATCACCAGCTCCATAC
>JAEENW010000096.1 GCA_016283945.1 Bacillota bacterium | reverse complement strand
GAGCATATCTGGTGACAATATCGTTGGGGTTGCACCTGTTCCCATCTCGAACACAGTAGTTAAGCCCTTCAGAGCCGATGATACTTGGCGGGAAGCTGCCCGGGAAAGTAGGACGTCGCCAGTTTTGCTTTTATAAGCGCAGCTCCTTCGGAGTTGTGCTTTTTCTTTTCCCCGCGCTGTGATATAATATTTCGGATTGTTGGAAAGGAGGAAGGAATGCAGCTTTACGAGATACTGAAGATCGCGTTCGCGGTCATCATATGCATTCCCATCCTCGTCCTGGGCTCCTGGCTCTTCGGCAGGCTCGCGGGTTCCATCATCAACATAGACCGCAACAGGAAGAAGCGCAGGCAGGTCCTGATCGACGAGCAGGAGAGGCGCAGGCGCTTCGACCTCGAATACAGAAAGACTCACGGTGATATCAGAAGATGAGAAGAGGCGTATTTATAAGCTTTGAAGGGCCCGACGGCTGCGGGAAGACCACCCAGATCGCGAAGCTCGCGCGCTACTGCAGGGATAAGGGATACGACACCGTCGTCAGCAGAGAGCCGGGCGGCACCCCGATATCCGAGAAGATACGCTCCCTGATCCTTGATCCGGAGAACACGGAGATGGATCCGAGGACCGAGGCTCTGCTCTACGCGGCTTCCCGGGCGCAGCACGTCGCCCAGCTCATAGAGCCGGCGCTCGAGCAGGGCAGGATCGTCCTCTGCGACCGCTTCATCGACTCCTCCATAGCCTATCAGGGCTTCGGAAGGGGGCTCGGGGACGGAGTGAGGATCATAAATGAGTTCGCTGTAAAGTCCGTCATGCCGGACATCACCTTCTTTCTGGATATTGATGCCAGGATCGGCCACGAGAGAAACGCCCGCGAGGGCAAGGCCGACAGACTCGAGCTGGAGGCTCTCGACTTCCACAGGCGCGTAGGCGAAGCCTTCCGCGAGATAGCAGCCTCCGATGCCCGTTTCAGGCGCGTAGACGCCTCTGGGAGCATCGAAGAGGTCTTCGGCAGGATAGTTACCGTATTCGAGGCTTTCATGGCTGAGAGGGGCTGAAAATGGCTTTGAGGGATATCGCGGACAACGCAGCCGTCGCCGCCCAGTTATCGGCCGTCATACGCAGCGGAAAGGTCGTTCACGCCTTCCTGCTCGCGGGCGGGAGCCCGGACGGAAGGCTCAGGCTCGGAAACGAGTTCGCCAAGGCCCTGCTCTGCGAGAGCGGCGGAGGCGACTCCTGCGGGAAGTGCCTATCATGCGTAAAGTTTGACGACGGGAATGCCGAGGACCTCATAAGGATCTCGCTAAGGGAGGGCCGCAAGTCGATTCTCACCGAGCAGATCGAGGAGCTTCAGGGCAGGCTGCTCTACAAGCCGTACGGCAGGAAATACGTCGTCCTCATCGAGGACGCCGGGCTCATGAACGAGGCCTCGCAGAACAAACTGCTCAAGAGCCTCGAGGAGCCCGCCGGAGCCACGGTGATGATACTCCTCGCCCAGGGGACGGACTCGCTCCTTCCCACGGTGGTGTCGCGCTGCAGCACCTACCACCTGCAGGGCGGGGCAGGAGCCGGCTCAGAGGCGAGGGAGGCCGCCGTCGCCTTGCTGAGGGAGGTGCTTGCGGGAGCGCCTTATTACAGGAAGAAGCAGGCAGTCGCCGCCCTCATAGAGAGGGGCCGCACGGACGCCGGGCAGGTCTGCGCCGAGTTCACCGACGCCTTCGAGGAGGCGCTGAGGGACGAGCTCGTGCGAGTGCACGGGACTCCCAAAGCGGCGGAGACCGGGGACAGGCTGCTTGAAGCAGCAGCGGCCTGCGCCGAGGCTAGAAAACAGATAATGCAGGGGCAGAGCGCCGCTTATAGCGTCAAGCAGCTCTGCCTGAGGATATGATTACGGAGGGTATATGACCAAGGTTGCCGGAGTGCATTTCAGATCCGCCGGAAGGGTATATTATTTCGACCCGGGCGACATGGACCTGAAGGCGGGTGAGCACGTCATAGTGGAGACCGCCAGAGGAATAGAATACGGGCTCGTGACCCAGAGCGTTCGCGAGGTGGACGAGAGCGAGATCGTCGCTCCCCTCAAGCCTGTCATCAGAAGGGCCGATGCCGAGGACGACGCCAGATACCGGGCAAACGAGGAGAAAAAGCAGAAGGCTCTGGATATCTGCGCCGAGAAGATAGCCAAGCACGGGCTCGACATGAAGCTCGTCGACGTCGAGTATCTCTTCGACGGGAGCAAGGTGATATTCTATTTCACCTCCGACGGAAGGGTAGACTTCAGGGAGCTCGTAAAGGACCTCGCCTCGGTATTCAGGATGAAGATCGAGCTTCGCCAGATAGGCGTGCGCGACGAGACCAAGATGAAGGGCGGGATAGGCTGCTGCGGCAGGGATCTCTGCTGCCACGCCTGGCTTCCCGACTTCGAGCCGGTCTCGATCAAGATGGCGAAGGTGCAGAACCTCTCGCTCAACCCGATCAAGATCTCGGGGATATGCGGAAGGCTCATGTGCTGCCTGCAGTACGAGAATGATAATTATGTCGACATGAAGAAGGGCATGCCAGACGTCAGCGAGCGCATAGGCACTCCCGACGGCGACGCCATCGTGTTCGACGTGAACATACTCGAGGACAGGATCAAGACCAGGCTGGTCCTCGAGGAGAGAGACGAGGACAGGCCCGAGAAGCTCTCCAGCGAGTATTACTTCTACTCCAAGGAGGATATCAAGCGCAGGGAGAAGAGAAAGAGCCAGCCCGAGCAGAAGAGCGCGAAAAAGAAGCCCCGCTCCAGAAAGCCCGACGCTCCGGACGAGAGCGCCTTCGCCGGAGAGGAAGAGGCCGAAGCTCCCGCCGGGACCGTATAGAGCGCCCGATGGAGAGGATAGACGACATAGGCTTCGGAGGCTTCAGGCTGATCCAGGAGAGCGAGGACTTCTGCTACGGAGTCGACGCGGTGCTGCTGGCTGATTTCGCGGGCCTCGCCAGAGGCTGCAGCGTTATTGATCTCGGATGCGGCAGCGGAGTGATACCGCTGATCCTCGAAGCGAAGTACTCGCCCTCGCGCATCGCGGGCATAGAGCTTCAGCCGGCCGCAGCGGCCCTCGCCGCGCGGAACATGGCCTTGAACGGCCTCTCGGAAAAGGCCGAGATCGCCTGCTGCGATGTGCTGGACGTCAGGGAGCGCTTCGGACCGGAGAGCTTCGACGCGGTCGTCTGCAATCCCCCGTATTTCGAGAGGGGAAGAGGGCCGGAGAATCCCTCGCCCCGGCTGCTCGCCGCGAGGAGCGAGACCACCGCGGCGTTCTCCGACTTCGCCGCGGCCGCCGCTTATCTGCTCAAGCCGCGCGGAAGCTTCAGCGTCATACACAGGCCGTCCAGGCTTCCGGACCTTCTTGAGGCGGGCAGGGCGCACGGGCTCGAGCCGAAGCTCATGAGGATGGTCGCCCCGAAGCCGGATCAGGCTCCCAATATGGTGCTCATAAGCTTCGTGAAGGGTGCCGGCCGGGAGCTGAAGCTGCTCCCTCAGCTCTGCGTCCGAAACGCGGACGGCTCCTACACCCGAGAACTGAACTGGATCTACGGGAAAGATAAGCAATAAAAAAGACCCCGCAGCGCCTTCCGGCGCCCGCGACGGGTCCGCGTTCGGGACAAGGCTCCGCGCACCGCGCGGAGCTGTTTTTATGCTCTTTAGAGTTCTTTGAGCTTGTTCAGGCAGTTTCTGCAGATGTTCTTGCGCTCGAATACCACGATGTCGGTGGCGTCGTTGCAGAAGATGCAGGCCGGCTGGTACTTCCTCAGAATGATGTCCTCGCCCTCGACGAAGATCTGGATGGAATCCTTCTCCCTCAGGTCATAGGTATTTCTGAGCTCCTTGGGGATCACGATCCTGCCGAGCTGGTCGAGCTGTCTGACGATTCCGGTAGCTTTCATGTTAGATTACCTCCCAATAGCGCAATTGACAGTATTTGCTATCATTTCTTATTGTAGTAAGTCTGTAAAATACAGTCAAGCGCTTTATTTCTTTTTGCCGACGAATTTCATGAAAGAGGTGGTGGCGTTCACGAGGTTCGTCGCGGCGTTGATCTTGGAGCCGTTCTTCTTTACAGCTCCGAGCATGCCCTGGGTGGTGCCCGCGGCGTTGCTGATGACTTCCTTGACCTGGACGGTGCCTTCCTTGGCCTCCTTCACGATCACGGAGACGTCCTCGAGGGTGCGGGACAGCGGATCGAACAGCGGAAATATCTTGCGCAGCAGCACGATGAGCTCCACGACGGCTATGATGCCGCAGCCGAGGAGTATGTAGATGAGCAGCTCTTTAACTGATATGGTGATCATGGCTTGCCTCCTTTTTCTGTTATGACCATATTATGACACAGGCACCGCTCATTTACAAGTGCGCCCAAAGCCGCGTCCGCATCAAATCGACGGCAGGCCCAGGCGGGCATCGCGCTGTCCTGAGAGCCTCGTCTGTGATATAATAAATCAAAACGGAGGTCTGCCATGAAAGTCATGTTTTACGGGTCGATGAACATCGACCACACCTACAGAGTCGACCACATAGCCCTTCCGGGGGAGACCCAGCCCGCCGTCTCGCTGAGCGTGGGCGCCGGCGGAAAGGGCGCCAACCAGTGCGCCGCATTCGCGAAGGCGCTGGGAGAGGAGCGTCCTCAGCTCTTCTTCGCCGGAAAGTGCGGCGAGGACGGGCGCTTCATCAAGGACCTGCTCTCGGAGCTAGGGGCGGACGTCTCGCACGTAGCGTCCTGCGAGCACACCGGATCCGCGGTGATACAGCTCGACAGGAACGGCCAGAACTCAATAATCATCTACGGCGGAGGCAACACGCAGATCGAAAAGGACGAGATAGTCTCCGCGCTCGCCGAGCTCTCGGGGGGTGACATACTCTGCCTCAACGCAGAGATCAACGCCCTGGACTTCATCATGGAACAAGCCCTCGAGAAGGGCCTCATGATAGTCTTCAATCCCTCGCCCATAACCCCGGAGCTCAGGGAGCTTCCGCTCGGCCGCTGCATGCTGCTGGTGCTGAACGAGATCGAGGGAAGGGTCATGGCGGAGCTTCCTGAAGGCGCTTCCTATGAGGAGATACTGGAGGCCCTGCGCGCGAAGTATCCCGAGTCCATGATCGTGCTCACGATGGGCTCAGAAGGCTCTTATTTCGCCTTCAGAGAGACGAAACTGCGCTGCCCGGTAAAAGATACGGTCGTGGCAGATACGACCTGCGCGGGGGACACTTTTCTGGGATATTTCCTAGCCGGGCTCATCGAGGGGAAGGCTCCCTCGGACTGCCTGAGGCTCGCGACCGCAGCCTCTTCGATAACCGTGTCGAGGCCGGGAGCCATGCTCTCCGTGCCCTTCAGGAGAGAACTGGACTTCTGATGCGGGCTACCTAAGCGTTTGACTAGCCGGCCCACGTACGTATATAATCTATAAAACGACAGTTCGCAGAAAGCAGGTGACCGGATATGGACAGAGAATACACAAAAGCGGCGCTTCTTTGTGACTACGGCCTCGACGACGCCGTCGCCACAGCCTATCTCATGGAGAGGCGCGAGCGCTTCGATAGGATAGACATAGTGCCCATCGGCGGGAATCTCCCGCTCGACACCGCATACAAAAACGCCTGGAGGCTCATGCAGGCCTGCGGAGGCGATCTCTCCGCGGTAAGGATCGTAAACACCTGCGCGATAGAGCAGCCCGGCAAGAACCTCACGAGGATACACGGAGCCGACGGCATGGGCGACATACTCCCCGAGGAGTACGAGAAGCTCGTTCCGGAGATAGACTTCAAGGACTGGCTGGCTGAGCTCGACGAGAGCTACATGGTATTCAGCCTCGGCCCCTGCACCGTAGCGAGCATAGTGATGGAGGCCTGCCCGAACGCCGGGCTCATCATGATGGCCGGCAACATCGCGGAGAAGCCCAACTTCGAGGGACGCGAGTTCAACCACGCCCTCGACGTGCCCGCCTTCGCCGAGTGCGTAAAGCACGACCACGCGATAGTCACGCTCGACACCGCCAGAGCCTCTTACCTGGAATTCAACGCGGCTCCGCTGAGGAGCAACACCCTGATGCTCAAGCTCGCCAACCGCTACAGGGATCTCGTGAACCTCAGGCACCGCGACGAGGTGTTCATCTACGACCTGATCGCGGTCTACTATTTCTTCCATCCGGAGCACTTCGACATTGAGGAGCTCACCGATCCCGACGGCAACATGCTCTCGGTGCTCAAGTACATCCATCAGGATTACCCGATCGGCTAGACGGAGGCATATCATGGCTAAATACATCGTCGAAAAGTCCGGCCCGCTGGTCGGAGAAGTCACCATCAGCGGAGCCAAGAACGCGGTGCTCCCCATACTCGCGGCTACTGTCCTCACCCCCGACCCCTGCGAGATCTACGACGTTCCCGAGCTTAGGGACGTCGAGGTCATGTGCGCCATACTCGAGACGCTCGGAGCCAGAGTGGACTGGAAAAAGGACGAGAAGACCATCATAGTCGAGGCCGCCGAGATCACCGAGAGCGAGATCCCCTACGAGCTAGTTAAGAAGATGAGGGCGTCCGTGTTCCTGATGGGTCCGCTTCTCGCCAGAGTCGGCAGCGCCGTCATGGCCATGCCGGGAGGCTGCGCCATAGGAGCCAGGCCCATAGACCTTCACAACAAGGGACTCAAGGCGCTGGGCGCAAAGATCATCCAGGACGACAGCGCGGTCGAAGCCCTGGCAATGAAGCTCAAGGGCGCCGCGGTCTACCTCGATTTCCCGAGCGTCGGCGCGACCGAGAATATCATGATGGCGGCCACCCTCGCCGAGGGCACAACCACCATAGAGAACGCCGCGGAGGAGCCCGAGATCGTAGACCTCGCCAACTTCCTCAACAAGATGGGCGCGCGCATAAGGGGAGCCGGCACCGACACTATAAGGATCGAGGGCGTCGCCTCGCTGCACGGGACCAGGCACAACGTCATACCCGACAGGATCGAGACCGGGACCTTCATGGTCGCTGCCGCGATCACCAGGGGCGACGTGCTTATCAGAAACAGCGTCCCCGACCACGTAAGGCCCATCATCGCCAAGCTCGGCGAGTGCGGAGCCGTCGTCAACGACGAGGTCGACGGGCTCAGGGTGAGGGGAGACCTCAGGAGGCTCAAGGCCACCGATGTCAAGACTCTGCCTTATCCGGGCTTCCCGACCGACATGCAGGCTCCGTTCATGGCTCTGCTGACGACCGTGGAAGGAACGAGCCACGTGATCGAAACGATCTTCGAGAACCGCTTCATGCACGCGGACGAGCTCAACCGCATGGGCGCCAACATCAGGGTCGAGGGCATGACCGCGACCATCCCGGGCGACAAGAGGCCGCTCACAGGTGCGAGCGTCATGGCTACCGACCTCAGGGCGGGCGCCGCGCTGGTGCTCGCGGGACTCGTCGCCGAG
>JAEENW010000095.1 GCA_016283945.1 Bacillota bacterium | reverse complement strand
TATGCTTCCTAAGTATGAGGGCGTCAATGTGAAGAAAGGAACAGTGCAGGATGTCGATGCAGTTACGGGTGCTACATTTACGTCGAAGTCTATTCAGGAAAACGTCCGTCGCGCCGTTGACTATTACAACAAGCACAAGTAATCAGTAGAAGAGTACAAGTCCAGCTATGGCGCAGTAGATAATCATGCGGATAGCGTTGATTTTCAGAACTTGCGCGAGTGCGATCTTTCGCCATATTGTACCATAAGCCGCGCCGTCTTTTGTGATATAATCAAGAAAATGCAAAGGAGGCATCCTAATGAGTAATGTGCTGCTTGTAAAAAACGCAAAGGTCTTCAACTCCGTATTCAAGGAGTTCCGCGACGCCCAGGTGCTGTGCGTGGACGGCCGCTTCGCCTGGATAGGCAAGCCAGGCGACGACATCGGCCCGGTCCTCGCGACCCACGGGCTGGAGAAAAAGGACATTTCAATGAATGTCGGCGCCGGCGGCTTATACATGATCCCCGGCCTCATCGACATACACATGCACGTCGAGAGCTCGATGCTCGGCCCCATAGGCTACGCCAGCCAGGCCATCAAGGGCGGCGTCACCACCGTGGTCGCCGAGCCTCACGAAATAGCCAACGTCAAGGGCATGGAGGGCATCGAGGCGATGCTCGCCGCCGCCGAGAACAGCCCCATCGACATGTACTTCGGCTTCCCGAGCAGCGTTCCCTCGAGCAACTATGAGCTCGAGACCCCGGGCTGCTCCGTGGACTTCGAGGATATGCTGAAGCTCTACCAGAACCCGAAGTGCGCCTGCGTAGGCGAGATCATGAACGGCCGCGAGGTCATCAAGGAGGACAGCAGCCTCGAGGTATCAAAGTTCCTCGACTGGCTCTGGGAAAACGACCGCCGCTTCCCCATCGAGGGCCACTGCCCCTCGCTTAACGGCCCCGCCCTCTCCAAGTTCCTCTTCGAGGGCATCGACGCAGACCACACCGAGCACAGCCTCCCCGAGTTCATAGAGCGCTTCGAGAACGGCATGTTCATCGAGCTGCAGAGCAAGACCGTAAAGCAGGACATCATAGATTACGTCGTGGAGAACGGCCTCTACGAGCGCATGTGCTTCGTCACCGACGACGTCATGACCGACAGGCTCCTCAACCAGGGCGCCCTCAACAGGGTAGTCGAGAAGGCCATGGGGCTCGGCTTCCCCGTGGAGCAGGCGATATACTGCGCGACCTACACCCCCGCCGCGCGGATGAACCTCAGAGACCGCGGCATGATAGCCCCGGGAAGAAAGGCCGACTTCGCGCTTTACAAGGATCCGCAGAAGCTCGACGCCGAATACGTCTTCACCGACGGCGAGCTCGTCTACATGGAGGGCGACGAGCTGATCTACGGAAAGCAGAGATACGCCTTCGCGGGAGACGAAAACAGCTTCGGACGCATCCCGCCTGACGACTGGAAACCTCCCAAGTACTTCCCTGACAGCTTCTACCACACAGTCATCCGCGATAAGGTCAGCGCGGACATGCTGAAGCTCAAGGCTCCCGAAGGAGCCTCCGAGGTCGAGGTCCGCGTGGCGATGGTATCGCCCACGACCACCAGGACCACGGAAGAGCGCGTCAAGCTGCCCGTTAAGGACGGCTGCGCCGACTGGAAGAGCGCCGGCCTGCTGCTCGCGGCCTGCTTCGAGAGGCACGGAAAGAACGGTGGCTTCGGGCTCGGCCTGGTCGGCGGCACCGGCATGCACGGCTGCACCATAGGCTCGACCTACTCCCACGACCACCACAACATCTTCCTGCTCGGCGACAGCGAGGAGGACATGGCCTGCGCGGCCAACAGGCTGATCGAGATCCAGGGCGGCATACTCACGGTCAAGGACGGTAAGGTCACCGCGGAGCTCGCCCTGCCCGTCTGCGGCATAATCTCCGAGGACGATCCGCACGAGGTCGGAAAGGATCTCAACGCCGTCCGCGGCGAGCTGGAGAAGGCCGGCTACACGCACTTCGAGCCCATCATGGGCATCTGCACTCTCGGCCTCCCCGTAAGCCCCGCCCTCAAGATCACCGACAAGGGACTCATCGACGTGAAGGCCGGCAAGGTCGTCCCCGTCATAGTTCAGTAAACAGGAGAGCGCGCCGCTGAAAGGAGCAACGGAGCGCGCCGCGGTGCAGTCCCGCAGACCGGGAGATCCGCCAAGGCAGTGCCGCTATATAAAACCCCGCGTCCAACGCGGGGTTTTATATAGCGGCAAAGACCCGCGGCTTAGATGCCGCGGGCCTTTTATTACCCTGTGAAGTTGTTGCCGGCGCCCTAAAGGTGCTCCCTGTACCGCCTCAGGCGGCCTTCAGGTTAGCCGATGGCGATGTACT
>JAEENW010000094.1 GCA_016283945.1 Bacillota bacterium | reverse complement strand
CGCGTAGCCGCTGTGGTAGAGCCGAAGTGTTTCAGCCATGTTCTTTCTCTTTTCCCGAGCGCCGTTACTGCGCCCCGCTCCCGCGCTTTCCGCTGTGGATCGCGCTGAAGACGAAGGAGAACCCTATGCCGCAGGCGAAGAGCGCCGCCGCGAGCTTGAAGGGCAGGAACGGGTCGTACTCGTAGATCAGCCCCGCGAAGAGGGCGCCGAAGACGCTCCCGAAGGAGCTGAGCGAGTGATAGAAGCCGATGAGGCTGTTGCTGTTCTCCGGGCTGGTCTGCGCCGCCGCGACGTTCTGCTGCAGCGGGTTCCTGACGGCGTTCGCGGTCGAGAAGATGATGTAGGCCGCGGAGAAGGCGAGCTTGTTCTTGATGAAGATCATGCCTATCATCGGGATGAGCTGCGCGATCAGCACGATCGGGTAGCTCTTCATTATGTCGGTCTTGCGGATTAGCCACATGTTGAGCGTGACGTTGAGCACTATGGTCGTCACCGCGATGATGGCCTTGAAGGTCCCGTTGTAGGCGGAGGACATGCCGAGCTGGTCCTTGATGTAGTAGTTGAAGACCTGCTCGAGGCAGACCTGCCCCATGCCGGCGAAGACCACCGCCGCGAGGAAGAAGAACAGCATCCTGTTCATGTAGCGCCTGGACTCGACGAAGGCGCTGAAGGGGTTCGCGTCCCTGAGCTCGAATGGCTTTTCGGGCTTGTGTTTGTATGGAGTGTCGTCGATGGTCATGAGCCCGAAGAGCACGCCGCCCGCGGAGAGGAAGATGATCATCCCGACTATCGTGGTCTCGACCGAGATGACCCCGAGCATGCCGCCGAGGAAGTAGCCGACCGCGCTCGAGACGCTCTGCAGCATCTGGTTGACCGTCAGGGCCCTCGCCCTCACCTCGCCCTGCGAGGTGTTTATGATGTAGTTCGGAAGGGCAGTGTAGAGCCCGCCGACGAAGACGCCGGAAAGCGCGCGTCCCCCGATCGCCATCGCGCCGCTCGTGCAGAAGCCGAAGATGGTCTGCCCGGCGACGTAGCCGAAGGCGCTGATGACCATGATCCTGCGCGGGGAGACGTAGTTGCAGAGCTTGCCCCAGAACGGCGATGTCAGGAACGAGGTGATGCACATCGCCGCGAAGGCCGTGCCGAAGAGCGAGCTGTCGAGGCCGCGCTCGATTATCATGGTCGGGGTGACGGGGTGCGCCATGGAGGCGCCGACGCCGAAGACCGCGACCGCGATGCAGAGCGGCAGGTAGAGATTCTTTTGCTGAAGCCTTTTAATCATTTAGACCTTACCTCAAGCGCAGACCCCCAAAAGCGGAAACTTTCGGGGGCCGTCGCGCGCGCCGGGCTGATGCCGCGGCGCCTTATGCCATCATCTTTTTGATATTCGTGAGCCTGTCGAGCGCCGCGTTGAGCGTCGAATCGAGCTTGGCGAAGTGCATGCGCACGATACCGTTGACCGGCTCGTTGAAGAACGAGCTCCCGGGGACCAGCGCCACTCCGACCTCCTTCGCGAGCCTCACGCAGAAGTCGGTGTCGGGCTCGCCCTTCTTCATGAACGGAGCCATGTCCGCGAGCACGAAGTAGGTGCCCTCGGGCTCGGTGTAGGGGATGCCTGCGGCGTCCAGGCCGCTGGTGAAGAGCTCCTTCATGTGGGTGTAGTGATCCCCGAACTCCTTGTAGTAGCTGTCGGGGAACTCGAGTCCCACGACCGCTGCCTCCATGAGTATGGAGGGGCTTCCGACCGCGTTGAAGTCGTGGTACTGCTTGATGCGGTCCATGATCTCCTTGGGCGCGATCGCGTAGCCGAGCCTCCAGCCGGTCACGGAGTAGGTCTTGGAGAGCGAGGAGCAGCTGACCGTGCGCTCCCACATCCCGGGCAGGCTGTTCATGTAGATCATGGGGCGGCCGCCGTAGATGATGTGCTCGTAGACCTCGTCGGTCACGGCGTAGACGTCGTACTTGACGCAGAGCTCGGCGATGGTCTTCATCTCCTCGAGCGTGAAGACCTTGCCGCTCGGATTGCTGGGATTGCAGATGATTATCGCCTTGGCGCCCTTCCTGAACTCGTCCTCGAGCACATTGGGGTCGAAGCGGTAGCTCGGCGGGATGAGCGGCACGAAGACCGGCTCGCAGCCCGCCATGAGGGTCTGAGCCTTGTAGTTCTCAAAGAAGGGCGAGAACATCACGACCCTGTCCCCGGGATTGGTCAGCGCGAAGAGCGTGTCTACCATCGCCTCGGTGGAGCCTATGGTGACGACGACCTCGGTCTCGGGATCGAGCTCGCGGCCCATGAAGCGCCCGCACTTGCGGCAGAGCGCGTCCCTGAAGTTCTTCGCTCCCATGGTGATGGGGTACTGGTGAGGGCCGAGCTGGCTTATCTCCTCCAGGCGGTCGAGCATGGGCTTGGGCGGATCGAAGTCCGGGAAACCCTGCGCGAGGTTGATCGCTCCCGTGTCGAGGGCGACCCTGGTCATGCGGCGTATGACCGAATCATTGAACCGGGCATTCTTGTAGCTCATGTCCTGCATAATATAGCAGCCTCCTGTGATAAGTATTCGCGTATGCCAGCCTTAACCGGTCCCGGCGCCGCGCGGCGGGCCTGCCGGCCTTCGGCGTGCTCTCTACTTCAGATCCTCCCCGTTGGACTCTATGCACTTCTTGTACCAGTAGAAGGAATCCTTTTTGTATCTTTCGTAAGTGCCGTTTCCGGCGTCGTCGGCGTCCACGTAGATGACTCCGTAGCGCTTCTTCATCTCGATAGTCCCGCAGGAGACGAGGTCGATGAAGCCCCACATGGTGTAGCCGCGCAGGTCGACTCCGTCCTCGACGGCGAGCTTCATCTGCTCGATGTGCTGCCTGAGGTAGTCGATGCGGTAGCTGTCGTGGACCCTGCCGTCCTCGAGCACGTCCACCGCGCCGAGCCCGTTCTCCGCTATGAAGAGCGGCATCTGATAGCGGTCGTACATCTGGTTGAGCGAGACCCTGAGCCCCACCGGATCCAGCTGCCAGCCCCAGTCGCTCGCCTTGAGGTAGGGGTTCCTGAGCCCGTTGACGAGGTTTCCGCCCGCTCTCTCGTGGTTCGGGTCGGTGCTCGAGACCATGGACATGTAGTAGGAGTAGGACATGAAGTCTACCTTGCCCTGCGCGAGTATCTCGTCGTCGCCGGGGAGGGTCTCGATCTTCACGCCGAGCTCCTCGAACATCTTCGCCGTGTATGAGGGGTAGGCTCCGCGCGCCATGACGTCGGTGTAGAAGTAGTTCTTGTAGTTCTCGTCGAGTATGGACTGCATCACGTCCTCGGGCCTGCAGGTCGCGGGGTAGCTCTCGAAGCGCGCGATCATGCCGCCGACCATGGGGCTGTCCAGCATCTCGTGCGCCGCCTTCACGGCGAGGGCGTTCGCGAGGAACTGATGGTGCGCGCACTGGAAGCTCGCGCTCATGAGGTCCTCCTCCTGATCCTTTATGAGGAGCGCGCCGTTGTAGGGATTGAAGCGCGACGCGTTGATCTCGTTGAACGGGAGCCAGAAGTCGACGAGGTCCCCGAACTCGCGGAAGAGGGTCTTCGCGTAGTTGAGGTAGAGGTCTATGACCTTCCTGTTCCTCCAGCCGCCGTACTTAGTGACTATGCCTACCGGCGTGTCGTAGTGCAGCATGGTGACGAAGAGCTTCATGCCTTTTGCCTTGCAGCGCTCGAAGAGGTCGCGGTAGAACGCGAGCCCCTCCGCGTTCGGCTCGGCCTCATCGCCGCTGGGGAAGATCCTCGCCCAGCAGACCGAGGTCCTGAAGACATTCATGCCGAGCTCCGCGAAGAGCTCCACGTCCTCCTTGTAGCGGGCGTAGTGGTCGCAGCCGTGGCGGAAGGGGTAATGGACCGTGTCCTCGCTCCTGAGAGCCTCCTCCCAGCGCTCGCTCGTCATGTTGATGTTTCTGTTCTCGTCGCGGGCGGCCTTGTCCCACGCGGGATCGAAGTACCTCAGATCCTGCGTCGTGAGGCCCTTGCCCCCGGCGTTCCAGCTGCCCTCAGCCTGGGCGGCCGAGATTGCTCCGCCCCAGAGAAATCCCTTGGGGAATCCTTTCATGATGTTTCTCCTGATCTAAAAAGCGGTAAGCGCGGACATCTGTGCCCGGAAACGCTTCTATACGTACTCGAGGACGAAGACGCCCTCTTCCTTGCCGGTGATCTCGACGCTGTTGCCGCCGCACTCGGTGACAGGGCAGCCCTTCATCTCCTCGAGGAAGGGATCGAGGGTGCCGATGACGTCGTAGCCGAGCTCTCCCTTGCGGTAATGCATGGGGATGACGGCCTTGGGCGCGAGCTGCCTGACGACCTCCGCGGCCTCCTTCGCGTCGATGGTGAAGTACCCGCCGACGGGGATGAGCACCGCGTCGAGCCTTCCGACCTCAGCGGCCTGCTCGGGGCTCAGCACGTGGCCGAGGTCTCCGAGATGGGCGACCCTCACGCCGTTCGCGCAGAAGACTCGGATGATGTTGGGGCCTCTCTTGCTGCCCTTAGCCTCGTCGTGGAAGCAGTGGATCTCCTTGATGTAGAAGGGATTGGGTACCTTCGCCGGAGTCATTTTGACGAGGTCGACCGCGTTGTGGTCGCCGTGCTGGTGGCTGCAGACCACGAAGTTCGCCTCGCACTCGGAATCCCTGTAGCCGCGGACTCCGCGGAACGGATCGACCGCGATGGTGAAGCCCGCCTCCTCGATCAGAAAGCACGAATGTCCAAGCCATGTGAGTTTCATAAAGCTTCCTCCTTTTCCGCGGCCGGGGCCGCCTATTGATGCGGACGCCCCAAAAGACGGCCGCTTTTTCTGTGTGAACAACGTAGCAATTGTACCACAATAAGGGCTCTTATAGCGAGGACGGGGGAGTTTTTTTCGCGCTGAGGCGCAAAGAGAAGCGGGGGCCGCGCGGGCCCCCGCCTTACTTCATTCATTTGACTCCTCTGCCGCGCCCGGCGCTCCGGCGCGCGAAGGGATCAGCCCTCCAGCTGTCCAGGAAGCCTGAGCTTTTCTCTCGGCGGGAAGCCGCGGTCGAACTCATCGACCTCCGTCTCCGTCACCAGATAGGGCTCAGGCGTGCTGTAGACGCCCGAAACGCCGCTCAGAAAGCCCGGAATGAGCTCCCTGCAGAGGAAGAACGACGCGTCCGCGCCCTCGGGGAGACCGCCGTAGCGTATTCCGAGCTCAGAGGCGAAGACGAAGCCGCTGCCCCCGTAGAAGCCGATGTCGCCCTCGATGAGGACGGCGCCGAAGCCGAGCTCCGCCGCTCTCCTCAGGGACTCATCCAGGAGCAGGCGGCCGAGGCCGAGGCCCCTGAGATCCCGCGCGACGCAGATCGGTCCCATGGTGAGCACCGGAACGGTCCCACCGCCGTCCGCGAGTATCTCCGCTCTGACGAAGACATTCTGACCGATGAGGCGTCCGCCGCTCTCCATGACGAGATCGAGCTCCCTCACGAACGCGGGGACGCCGCGCAGGACGTGCAGCACGAAGTGCTCGCTGCAGCCCGGGCGGTAGACGTTCCAGAACGAATCACGCACCAGCTCCTCGGTCTTCCTGTAGTCGCTCTCCTGTTCCAAACGAATGGTGATGCCGTTAGTATTCATTGTTTAACCTCCTGAAAATTGCCGGCGGCAATCGCTTTTCAGCGGGAGGCCGGATCGCCTTTTCCTGACCTCCCGGTCAGCAGGCAGTCACCCGGATGTTCATCAGTCTTCTCAAAAAGCACTCTCCTTCCGGTCTTTGATGAGAAAACGCTCGTTCACGGGACGGAGGATCCGCCCCGCCGCTTCTATTCTATCACCCTCACGCGCGTGACGCCATCGATCGCGGCGAGATCGTCCGCGAGCTCCGCGGGGACCTTTCCGTTGAAGTCCATGATCGTATAGGCGACGGGTCCACGGCCCTTGTTCACGAGGTTCTCGATGTTGAGGCCGTGGCGCACGACGCGGTCGGTCATCATGCCGAGCATTCCGACCTTGTTGTCGTGGATGACGGTGATGCGGTCGCCCTCCGCGCGGGCGAAGCTCACGTTCGGAAGGTTGACGGAATTGGTTATATTGCCGTTCTCGAGGTAATCGATCGTTTGCCTCGCGGCCATGGTAGAGCAGTTGTCCTCGGCTTCGGGGCTGCCGGAGGCGAGGTGCGGAGTCGCGAAGACGTCGGGGCGCTTAAGCTCCCTGACGGTCGGGAAGTCCGTCGCGAAGCCCCTGAGCTTGCCGCTGTCGAGGGCTTCGCAGACCGCATCGTTGTCGACCACGAGCCCGCGCGCGTAGTTGATGAGATAGGCTCCGTCCTTCATCGCGGCGATCTCCTCCGCGCCTATGAAGCCCTCGTTCTCTTCGTTGAGCGGGATGTGGACGGTGACGACGTCGCACTCGGCGAGCATCTCCTTCAGGTCGGAGCGGAAGTCCGCGTACTGGCGCAGCTCCTGGAGGCGGCTGTGGCCGAGGAAGGGGTCGTAGCCGAGGACCTTCATGCCCAGGGCGTCGCAGGCCATGGCCATGCGGCCGCCTATGGCGCCGACTCCGACGATGCCTATTGTCTTGCCCATGATCTCGGGCCCCGTAAAGCGCGACTTGCCCTTCTCGATCTGACCGCCGTAGTCGATCTCCTCGTCCGGGAGCGACCTCATCCAGTCCATCGCGGCGAGCCCGCGGCGCATCATCATGATCATAGCCGCGATCGTCATCTCCTTGACCGCGTTGGCGTTGCCGCCGGGGCAGTTGAACACCGCGACGCCCCGCTTCGTCATCTCCTCGACGGGGATGGTGTTGAAGCCCGCGCCGACCCGCACGATCGCGAGCAGCTCGTCGCCGAAGCTCTCCCCGTGCAGCGGGGTGGAGCGCACCAGTATGCTGTCCGGGTGCTGCATGTCGTCCGCGATCGCGTAGCGCTCCCTGTCGAAGACGCTCAGTCCCGCCTGCGAGAGCTTGTCGTAAGTCTTGATCCTGTACATTTCCGTTCTCCTGTTATCGTTCTATTCTGAAGGCAGTTTCCTCCGCGCGGGATCCGCAGTCTCGCCGTGCCCCGCGCCGGCATCCTCAGCGCCCTTCTTCCTTCTCGAAGCGCTCCATGACGCCCGCGAGCGCCCTGACGGCCTCGAGCCCCACTCCGTTGTATATCGAGGCCCTGAAGCCTCCCGTGAGCCTGTGGCCCTTTATGTTGATGATCCCGGCTTCCGCGCAGGCCGCCGCGAACTTCTCGGTGAGCTCCGCCGTCGGGAGCGTGAAGACCACGTTCGTGACCGAGCGGTCGCGGGCGGGAACGCGGTTCTCGAAGAGCTTCGAGGAATCGATCGTCCCGTAGAGCAGCGCGGCCTTCTCGAGGTTCCTTCGCTCCATCTCGGCGACTCCGCCCTGCGCCTCGACCCACTCGAACATGAGGCCGGCCATGTATATGCTCCAGCAGGGAGGCGTGTTGTACATCGAGTCCGCCTTTATCTGCGGCGCGTAGCGGAGCATGGTCGGGACGACGGGGTCTATGTCCTGCCTCACGGCGTCCTTCCTGACGATGACCAGCGTGAGCCCCGCGGGGCCGAGGTTCTTCTGCGCCCCAGCGTAGATGAGGGCGTGCCTGCGAACGTCGATGCGCCTGCCGAGTATGGCGGAGCTCCAGTCGGCTGCGAGCGGAACGCCGCCTGTATCGGGCAGCTCTGAGAAGCAGGTCCCGAAGATGGTGTTGTTTCCCGTGATGTGCAGGTAAGCGGCATCCGGCGGGACCGCGCCCGGCCCCGGCTCGGGGATGAAGCTGAAGCCGTCGCCCTCGGAGCTCGCGGCGCAGACCGCCTCTCCCCAGCGCCCCGCCTCCTCGAAGGCCTTCTTCGCGAAGTGGCCGCTCACGATGTAAGCCGTCTTCTGCCCCCGCGCGGCGAGGTTCATGGGAACCATCGAAAACTGCATGCTCGCTCCTCCCTGGAGGAAGAGGACCGCGTAGTCGTCAGGGATGTCCATGAGCCGCCTGAGCGACTCCTCCGCGCCGTCGCGTATCCTTCCGAAGGCGGCCGAGCGGTGGCTCATCTCCATGACGCCGCAGCCCGCGCCGGGATAGCAGAGCATCTCGGCCTGCGCCCTTTTCAGGACCTCCTCGGGGATCGCCGACGGGCCGGCGGCGAAGTTGTACAGTCTCTTTTCCATGTGCTTTCTCCTGTTCGATCTCGGTCTCCCGGAGCGCGGACGCCCGCAGGGCAGCGGATAATAAAAGATCCGGAGAGCGGACTCTCCGGATCGTCTGGTGACTGGCTCTTGCGGCTCATCCGAAAAGTACGCGAATACGGGACACCTCAGAAGAGGAGCCCTCGGAACTCGAAGAGGAGACGCCGCGCATGGAGATCAGGCTCTGCCTGCCCGTCTGCGCGCTTTTGATCAGTCCGTTCATCTTCAGTCCTTTCGCGTAAGCTCTGGATGCGGCGCCGCTCGGGCGCCCCGCGTATGATGTGTTAAAGGATAATACCGCCCGCGCGGCTTGTCAAGCGAAAATGCGCGATTTGCGGTCGTTTGTGCGCGAGCCGCGGACGCCGCGACGATATGCACGTCCTCCGCGGACGCGCCATTGATATGCACGCACTCCGCGGACGCTTACTCCTTCACGAAGTTCATGTAGTAGTAGAGGAACTGCACGACGTCCTTCCTTGGACAGTCCTTTCCGACCGAGAAGCCGGTGTTCCTGAGCATGTCTCCGGTCGCGACCGCCCAGTTCTGCGCGTCGCTGTACCAGGCCGCTCCGCCGCCGTACTGCGCCGCGACCGCCGCCGCGCTTCCTTTGCCGGGCTCGCCCGCGAACCTGTAGAGGAAGGTTATGATGTGCTCGTACTTGCAGGTCGCGTCCGGGCTGAACTCGTCGTCGGAGGTGCCGTTGGTGATGCCCTTCTCGACCGCCCAGAGCACGGCCTTCTCGTAGTAGGAGCCGGCCTTGACGTCCTTGAAGGGGTTCTTCGAGCTTCCGGGCTCGGGGCAGCCCGCCGCCCTCCAGAGGAAGGTCACGACCTGGCCTCTCGTGCAGGTCGCGTCGGGTCCGAAGAGATCCTTGCTGACGCCGTTGGTCACCTGCGGCTCGGAGAAGTAGGCCCAGTGTACGGCCTCCGCGAAGTAGTCCTCGGGGAGCACGTCGTCGAAGGGTATGAGCTCGTCCTTGGGAAGGGCGTTGACGGTGAACTCGAGCGAGGTCTGGACCTCGATCTTGAGCTCGCCGCTGTCCGGATCGCTGGCGCTGAAGACCGCTGCCCCGCTGTAATGTCCGGCTCCGAGCCCCTCGCGCGGCTTGACCATGAAGTTGGCGTATTCGCCGGGCTGGAGCTCGACCTCGTCGAACGAGAACTCGAAGCAGCTGCTCTCCTCGTCGGCGCCGATCATGAGGGGCATGTTGCCCTCGTTCCTGACTGTGATCGGCTGCGCCTCTATGTCGTCATACATGCCCTCGAAGACATCCTTGAAGTCGATCTTCTCGGGGCTCTTGCTCATGGAGTATACGGGCTCCTCCTTCTCGGGCTGAGGGGCGTCCTCCCAGTAGAGCTTGAAGGTCATGTTCCCGGTGACGGGGCAGTTGGCGCCGTCGCGGTAGGGGTCGCCGTTCAGGGTGACGTAGCTGTAGACCTTGCCCTCGGGCGGCTCGATCTGCTTCGGATCATAGTCGAAGCTGACGGACTCGGTGTCCTTGACGTCCTCGTAGAGCTTGAGGCCGCCTATGAGCTTTCCGCCGTTGAGGTCGATGATCCGCTGATATACCGCCGGGAGTCCGGTCCACTCGAAGCTCGCCACGATGTCGGTAACGGGCTGCTTCTTCGTGTCGGCGGGAGCCTTGAATACGTACTGGCATTCAAGCTCGCTGCTGATGAGCTCGCCGCTCGTGCTGTCCAGATGCCAGCCCTTGAAGGTCCAGCCCGCGTTTCCTTTCGCGCTCAGCGTGAGGGTCTTGCCGTCCTCAGAGTTGATCGTTATCGACGGCTGGTCCTTGGAGGTGTACACCGTTCCGTTGATGCTCGCGCTGCCCGCGTCGACGGGAAGCGCCGTGACGCGCACGGGGTAGACCTCGGGCCTCATGTATTTCTGTTTGGCCGCGAAGGCCGTCTGCGGGATCAGCGCCGCCGCGAGCAGCAGCGCCAGCAGTATGATAGCTCGTCTTTTCATTGCGCACCTCCTGTGCGAAAAAAGAAATGCGTTCGGAGCGACCGGGCAGTCTTCGCGCCGGCTGGCCGTCCGCGGCCTCCGCGCCGGGATCCGGCCGGAGCGCCCGGGAGAGCTCCTTCTTCATTTTACCATATGAAGCGGGAAGCAGCCACTCAAAGCGGTCGCTTCCCTTCCCCCTCAATTATATCGCCCTTTGGCGATGAAGTCTTTTTTCCGCGGGTTTTCCGGCGTCAGGCCGGTAATCTCACCCGCTTTTTTCTAGTCGCTCGCCTTGAGCCTTCTCTCCCAGACTCCGAGGAGCTTGGAGAGGCTGAAATTCACGATCAGGTAGATCATGCCCGACACGATCAGCGGCGGGATCGGCATGAAAGTCGCGGTCTGCACGGTCCTGTAGGCGGTGGTCAGCTCCGCAATGAAGAACTGGGACGCGAGCGATGACTGCTTGATGTTGGTGATGAACTCGTTGCCCAGCGCCGGCAGCACGTTCTTGACCGCCTGCGGGAGCACGACGTGGAACAGGGTCTGAGTCTCGGTGAGCCCCAGGCTCCTCGCCGCCTCGGTCTGCCCGCGGTCGACGGCCTCGATGCCCGCCCTGATGACCTCTGCGATATACGCGCCGGCGCTCACGACGAGCGCGACGAGTATGCAGGTGAGATTGCTCAGATCGAGCCCCGTAGCCTTCGGAAGCCAGAGCCAGAAGAAGTAGAGCTGGAGCAGGATTGGAGTTCCCCTGATGAGCTCTATGTAGAACGAGCACACGAGATCGATGAGCTTGCTGTGCACGAGTCTGAGCAGGGAGACGATGACCCCGATCACCGTGCCGGCCACTACCGTGACCGCGGAGATCCAGAGGGTGCCCCAGAGCCCCTGGAGAAAGACGGGATAATATTTAAGCCATATTTTTGCGATCAGCGCCGGTGAAAACATTTGCTATGCTACAGGCCGAGCTCGGCGGCGTACTCCTTATACTGCTGATACCATTCGGAAGCCTTGCCGCTGTCGCGGAGCTCCTCGAGGCACTTGTTGACGAAGGCGAGGAATTCGGGATTGCCCTTGGCGACTCCGCCGCGGGTTCCGAGGGTCTCGGGATCGACCTCGAACACCATCTTGTCTCCGAGAGTCTTCATTCCGGGGTTCGCCTCGATGTAGAGGTCGGCGTTGGCGACCGCGCAGACCGCGGCGTCAGCCTTGCCCTCCTGGACCATCATGTAGCCGTCGGTCGTGGAGGATACGCGGATGAACTCGCCGAACTTGGAGGTGTCCATCTGGTTGAGCGCGTAGGTCTCCTGGAGGGAACCGGCCTGGGCGACGACCTTCTTGCCGTTGAAGTCCTCGAAGCTGTTGTAGAGGTCGTAGTCCTCCTCGCGGACCACGAGGCTGAAGCGGTTGTCTCCCTCGTTGAGGTAGTAGGTGGTGAAGTCGAAGGCCTCAGCTCTCTCGGGAGTGTATCCGAGACCGGAGAGAGCGATGTCGTACTTGCCCTCCGCTATGCTGGAGAGCACCGCTCCGAACTCGAGAGGGACGATCTTGAGCTCGACTCCGAGCTGCTCGGCGATGTACTGGCCGATCTCGATGTCCATTCCGACGTACTTCGCGTCTCCCTCCTTGGCGGGATCGATGAACTCCATGGGAGCGAAGTAGGGCTCGGTGACCAGGGTCAGATAACCTCTCTCCTGGATCTCGTCGATCAGTGTCTTGGGCTCCTGCTGCTCTTCCTGCTTCTTCTCACCGCAGGCCGCGAGCGAGAGTACCATTACCAGCGCCAGCAGAGCGCATATCGTTTTCTTCATCATTTCTGTCAGCTCCTTTTCAACACTTTTCTGTCGTTTTAAGGGGTCGTTATCTGGATTTCGGCGCCTCCCTGTGCAAACAGGCGCCCGGGTCTTGCGTGAATGATGTGATTATAGCGCGGCCGCTTTAGTGTGTCAACACTTTAGCGCACTAAATCGCTAAAATATTTTCAAGTTCCCTGCCCCGTTCGGAGCGGGCCGTGATGATCTGTGATAATATTGAAACAGAAACAGCGTAAAGCTGAACCGTGAGGCTGACTATGGGATTCATTTCATTCAACGAAAACTACTACCGCAGAAAGCTGGAAGAGTATGAAAATAAACTTCTTTCCGATGCAGATATCCGCGAAGCAAAACAACTGCTGAAGGTGCTGGACGATCTGGCCGATGAAGGATATACAAATCTGAACGACAGGATGGAAGCAGATTTCTCCTGCCTGACAAGGCTTAGAGCTGTTCTGCGCCGACGCGGGGAAATCCCCTTCCCGATCGATCATGAAAGGCTGTCGGATACCGTTTACGGAAAGAATGAATATGAACTCCGGGAGCTGATCGGAGATCTGGTCGAAGAAGCCGAAGATCACAGCCGTGTTTCCCCAAATCCCTTCCTTGAAGAGATCCACAGGTACTGTGATTGGATCGGATATGAAGAGGATACGGCCTATGTATTTCTGCTGAGGGACGCGTTTTTGCCGTATGTATTCTTTCGAAGCAGAGGAAGAGACAATATACATCCATGGCTGATCAGCCGCCGCTTTCTGGAAGACATAACCGAAACGAAAGATGCGGACGACGATATACGCCTTCCTTTATACGAAGCTCTGGAATCCGGTCACATTCAGTTCGGTGACTACTCCGCTTACTGCGGGGAGAGAATACTTCCGGTCCTGAACGGACATCCGAAATTGAAGACTATCCTTCTCGAGCTGCTGAGACCGATCGAACAGGACCGGATCCTCGTGATCGAATCCGGCTATATGGGAACCATCCCCATGATGCTGAGGGCTCTGGACGGCAGAGTGGACTTCAGACTGTTCACGACAGCGCCTTTCCTGTATGAGACCTACCGGGACAGGATATTCTGCCGGAAGTATGAAGATCTCCGCAGATTTGAAACGCTGTACTCGCAGGATCTTTTCATGCGGTATTCTTCGTATCGCGGCGGGAAGTTCTACGTGAATGCATCCGCAGACGGATCGGTGAAGGAAAAAGCAGTCTCTGAAATAGCGGGAATGATGAGGTGAACAAATGGCCGATATTAATATAAGGAAAACTATCGCGGAGAAGAGCTGCGCGCTGGGCACCTTTCTCAGCATCTCGACCGTTCCGGCGGTCGAAGCGCTCAGCTTCTCGGGGCTCGACTTCGTCATCATCGACACCGAGCACGGGCCTTATGACACCGAGACCATGGCGGATCTCGTCAGCGCCGCGGCAAAGGGCGGAATGGCGCCGATCGTCAGGGTCGCGGACGTCACCCACAGGGAGATACAGCGCCCCGCCGACGCCGGAGCACGGGGCATAATAGTTCCCTGTCTCAGGACGGTCGATGAGTTCCGCAAGGCCGCGGAGCTCGCGAAGTTCCCGCCCATAGGAAACCGCGGCTTCATCAAGGCCCGCGGCTCGGGCTTCGGGCAGGAGCCCTGGGCGTCGGGGTCCCTGCGCGAATACATGGACGCGAGCAACGAGCGCCTGCTTCTGCTTCCGCAGTGCGAGACGAAGGAGGCGCTTGAGAATATAGAAGAGATCGCAGCGATCCCGGGGATAGACGGCATCTTCATCGGCCCCTTCGATCTGTCGATCGCGATGGGGATCCCCGGGGAGTTCGGCGCGCCCGAATTCCTCGAGGCCGTAGAGCGCATAAAAAGAGCCTGCCGGAAGGCCGGCAAGCTCTGCACCACCTTTGCTGGGAACGCCTCTGACGCGAAGCGGGAGATGGAGAGCGGTATGGACGCCGTCGCCGTCAGCATGGACAGCGCCGTGTTCTCCGAGGCCTACTGCTCGCTCGTGAAGCGGATCAGAGGCTGAGAGCCGCCTTATCCGGAGCCGGGCAGCTGCCGGGTAGGTGCGTCCGCATCGGAGAAACGCACACGATGCCGCCGCGTCCGCGCCTGAGAAACGCGCCCGGTGCCGCCGCTACAGCAGGTCCAGCGCCGCCTTCGCGGAGCCGTACATCCCGGCGCTGCCGCCGAGCCCCGCGAGCACGAACCTGGGATGCTTGTCGCTCAGCTTCGCGTACTTTTTGAAGCTCGGCACGAGCAGCTCGAGCAGGAACTCGCCCGCCATCGAGACGCCGCCTCCGATGATCACGATCTCGGGGTCAGTCACATAGCATACGCCCGCGAGCCCGCGCCCGAGGTAGTCCATGCTCTTCCTCGCGCAGACCAGCGCGGCCTTGTCACCCGCCTTCGCGAGGTCG
>JAEENW010000008.1 GCA_016283945.1 Bacillota bacterium | reverse complement strand
TCCTGATCCTCCCAGTCGAGGGGCCTGCCGTCGTACAGTATGCTGCCGGAGGTCGCCGTCTCGATGCCGCCCAGTATGTTGAGCATGGTGCTCTTGCCCGAGCCCGAAGGCCCCAGGACGACTATGAGCTCCGCCTCGCCGATCTCGAACGAGACTCCCTTGAGGGCGTTGACTGTCACCTCGCCGAGGACGTAATCCTTGACCAGGTCTTCTGCTTTCAATAGGATCTTCTGCATGGACGCCTTTCTCCGCCGCGGACCGCGGCATGGTTAGTTATCGCTAACCGTGCCCGATTATATCACGGTTACCCCCAGCTAACAAGCCCCGCGCGAAGTATTTGCGCAAAAAACGTTTAATTGCGGCGCGATGGGGCCGCGAGGCGCCGCCGATCTCCCTTCCCGGCGGGGCTCAGGGCGTAAAATATAAGGTCTTTCGGGCGTTTTTGCCAATGTATCGCTTGCAATGATCCCTGCTCATGGTATAATTCAAATGTTACGCGGTCGAAAGACCAATCAGTAAGATCAAGGGAGAAAACGCAATGGAAATCATCGAACAAAGACTTATCTTCCGCGATCCCGGCAAGTATGCAGACCAAGTGATCGATGTATGCGGCTGGGTCCGGACCAACCGCAATTCCAATCGCTTCGGTTTCATCGAGCTCAACGACGGCACCTTCTTCAAATCGATACAGGTCGTCTACGAGGCGGAGCTCATCGACAACTTCGACGAAGTCGCCAAACTCCCCCTCTCCACCGCCCTCTCCGTGACCGGGACCCTGGTCCTGACCCCCGGAGCCAAGCAGCCCTTCGAGCTCAAGGCGAAAAAGATCACCGTCGAGGCTCCCTCCGACGCCGACTATCCCATCCAGAACAAGCGCCACAGCCTCGAGTTCCTCAGGACCCAGGCCCACCTGCGCCCCAGGACCAACACCTTCAGCGCGGTCTTCAGGGTGAGGAGCGTCGCCGCCTACGCCATCCACAAGTTCTTCCAGGAGAGAGGCTTCGTCTACGCGCACGCGCCCCTCATCACCGCTTCCGACGCCGAGGGCGCCGGCGAGATGTTCAAGGTGACCACCCTCGATCTTGAGAATGTGCCGAAGACTGCCGACGGCAAGGTCGATTACGATCAGGACTTCTTCGGAAAGCCCGCCAACCTCACCGTCTCCGGCCAGCTCGAGGGAGAGATCTTCGCCCTGGCCTTCAAGAACATATACACCTTCGGTCCCACCTTCAGGGCCGAGAACTCCAACACCGCCCGCCACGCCAGCGAGTTCTGGATGATAGAGCCCGAGATGGCCTTCTGCGATCTGCAGCAGAACATGGACGTCATCGAGGACATGGTGAAATATATAATCTCCTACGTCATGGAGCACTGCCCCGAAGAGATGAACTTCTTCAATTCCTTCGTCGACAAGGGCCTGCTCGAAAGACTGGACCACGTCGTGAACAGCGATTTCGTGCGCCTCACCTACACTAAGGCCGTCGAGATACTCGAAAAGGCCCAGGCGGAGGGACACAAGTTCGAATACAGGGTCACCGGCTGGGGCATGGACCTGCAGAGCGAGCACGAGAGATACCTGACCGAAGAGGTCTTCAAGGCTCCCGTCTTCCTCACCGACTACCCCTCGGGCATCAAGGCCTTCTACATGAGAGAGAACGAGGACGGAAAGACCGTCGCGGCCTGCGACCTTCTCGTTCCCGGAATAGGGGAGATAGTCGGCGGATCGCAAAGAGAAGAGCGCTACGACGTGCTTCTCGACAAGATCAGGCGCCTTGGCATGGACGAGGAGACTTACTGGTGGTATCTGGAGCTTAGAAAGTACGGCAGCGTAAAGCACTCCGGCTTTGGCATGGGCTTTGAGCGGATGGTAATGTATCTGACCGGCGTAGCCAACATCCGCGACGTTCTGCCCTTCCCCAGAACCACGAGGTTTGCGGAGTTCTAAATTTGAAAACCGGCGTCAGCCGGCCATCTACCAATCGCGTTACACCGCCATCGGCGGAAAACATGGACAGTTCGAAGCCCTCCTGTCCTTAAACAAAAACAGGAAAGGAGAGACGGGCGCTGGTTCGCCCGTCTGTCATATTCATGAAGAACAAATCGGTTCGCTTCATCACCCGCGCCGCGATCATCGCGGCCCTCTACTTCGTGCTCACCTACGTGATGTGGGTATTCGGTTCCGGCGCGATCCAGCTGCGCGTATCGGAGGCCCTGTGCGTGCTGCCCCTGCTTTTCCCTGACGCGGTGCCGGGGCT
>JAEENW010000007.1 GCA_016283945.1 Bacillota bacterium | reverse complement strand
CGACAGGCTTCATCATCGGCCTGCTCGTCGTCACCGCGGTCTATTACATCGTGCTGCTCGCCTCGTCCGACCCCTCGGTCATCTCGAGCGTGCAGGCCGGCAGGGACGGCGTCTACGAGTTCGAGGAAGGCCCGGCCCAGGATCCGTCGCAGCCGCGCGTCGTCTTCGACTTCAGCAAGTACCAGAATTCAGGGCTCAAGAAGCGTCTGAGCTCTCTCGTCAACGTGGCCAGGACGGAGATCAGCCTGCTCGGCATACTCTTCTTCCTGAGCCTCGCGGTCAAGTACTGGCTCGCACAGTACGACCTGCTCTACGGCGGCACCGGCGCCTGCTACGGCGCGGGCTTCACAGATATCAACGTCACTCTCAACGTCTACAGGGCGATGATGGTCTTCTCCGTTGCTGCGGCAATACTCATTCCGATAGCGCTGAAAAAGAAGAGCATCAAGCTCGGAGCCGTGGCTCCCGCTCTCATGATAATAGTTCTCGTCCTCGGGACCGTCGCCTCGGGCGCGGTGCAGAGCCTCATCGTGGCTCCGGACGAGCTCGACAAGGAGAGTCCCTACCTTAAGAACAACATAACCTACACCCGCCTGGCCTACGACCTTGCGGACATCCGCGTCGAAGACTTCTCCGCTTCGGGCTCCCTCACCAAAGCCGACGTGCTCGACAACATGGAGACCTTCAGCAACATAAGGATCAACGACTTCGACCCGGCCAAGCAGTTCTACAACCAGACTCAGTCGATACGAAGCTACTACAGTTTCAACGACGTCGACGTGGACCGCTACTACGTCAACGGCGAGTACACCCAGGTCTTCCTGGCTGCCCGCGAGATCGACTCCGACCGCATCGAGGACAACTGGCTCATCAAGCACCTCAAGTACACCCACGGCTACGGCCTCACTCTCTCGCGCGTCGACCGCATCACGGAGAGCGGCCAGCCGGCCATGATGATAGACTCCATCCCGCCCGTTTCGGACGTCGCGGAGATACAGATCACCCGCCCCGAGATCTACTACGGCGAGACGACCAACAGCTACATCATCACCAACACCCAGGAGTCAGAATTCGACTACCCCGCGGGCGAGAGCAACGTCTACTGCGAGTACGAGGGCAGCGGCGGGCTTCCGCTCAACTTCTTCAACCGCATACTCTTCGCGATACGCGAGGGCAACCTGAAGATCCTGATCTCGAACAACATCAACTCGAAGTCGCGCATCCACATCGTGCGCAACATCGTGCAGCGCGTCGAGAGCATCGCTCCCTTCCTCTACTACGACGAGGACCCGTGCGTCATCGCGGCCGACGGGCAGCTCTACTGGATGATGTCCGCCTACACCACGAGCACCTACTACCCGTATTCCGAACCCTTCCAGAAGGGCTCCGCGATCAACTACATCAGGAACTCGGTCAAGGTCATCGTGAACGCCTACGACGGCAGCGTCGATTTCTACATGGTCGACGACAGCGACCCGATAGCGATCACCCTCGGGAAGATCTACCCGGGCCTGTTCAAGCCTCTTTCGGAGATGCCCGAGAGCCTTAGGTCGCACGTGCTCTACCCGAACACCCTGTTCAACATCCAGGCGACGGTCTACCAGAAGTACCACATGACCGACGTGGCGGTCTTCTATCAGAGCGAGGACCTCTGGACAGTCAGCAACGAGTTCTACGGCCAGAGCACCAAGCTCATGACCCCGAACTACTTCATAATGAAGCTGCCAGGCGAGGAGGAGGCTGAATTCGTCAGCACCATCCCGTATTCGCCCAGCGGCAAGGCGAACATGACAGGCATACTCATGGCCCGCAACGACGGCGCCAATTACGGCGAGATAGTGCTCTACCGCATGCCCAAGGACCGCATAATCTACGGCCCGGAGCAGATCGAGGCCCAGATCAACCAGGACGCCGAGATCACAAAGGTCTTCTCGCTGTGGAACAACTCCAGCGCGTCGTACCTGCGCGGCAACATGTACGCGATACCGGTCAACGACACGATACTGTACGTGGAACCCGTCTATCTTGAATCTTCGGCGGCGAGCCTGCCCGAGGTCAAGATGGTAATAGTTTATTACGGGACCAAGCTGGCCTACGCTTCGACCCTTGCGGAGGCCCTCGACGAGATCTTCGGCGACGGCACCGGCCAGCCGCTCAGCGAGCCCAACCCGATAGAGGCCGGGCGCCAGGCGGCAGCGGCGCTGCGCGAGGGCAGGCCGTGGAGCGGGTCTTCGGGCAGCGGCTCGGGCGGAAGCTCTTCCGGCTCCGGCAGCTCTTCGCAGGGCTCCGGCAGCGGAGCTCAGCAGGGCGCTGTGAGCGAGCTCGCAAGGCAGGCCCAGGAGGCCTACGACAACGCCCAGGCGGCTCTCGCAAACGGCGACTGGACCGGCTTCGGCGCCTACATGGATCAGCTTTCTGATCTGCTTGAACAGATGAACCAGAATTAGTTACAGCCCGCGCATTTCGGAAAGGAGGACGCTATGGCAAGTACATTAAGCAGGATGCTCTTCTGCATCACACCCGACAAACATGAGGAGGCAGCTCTGCAGCAGTGCCTGTCGGAGCATCCCGAGATCAAATTCGTTTCGCTGGTGGGGCTCGACGTGTTCGGGCACGACACCGACGAGAAGGTCCCCGTCAGGGAGATCTTCAAGGACTACAAAGGATTTTTGAAGAACGGCGTGCAGACCGACGGCTCGTCGGTACTGCTCCCGGGCATAGCCGACATCACCAACGCCCGCGTCGATCTGGTCCCGGACGCGGACGCCAACTGGTACGTCGACCATAATTTCGACAACATCGACGAAGAGACGGGGCTCCCCGTGGGGACCCTGCGCATACCCGCGGTGCTGATGCATAATTCCGGCACTCCGGTGGGCTCGAGGGCCATACTGCGCGACGCTGTGGCCGAGTTCAAGCGCGGCCTCGTGCAGGCCCTGCGCGACAACCCCTACGTCTTCGAATTCCTGCCCATCGACAGCGCGGATGAGATCGAAGATGTGCAGCTGACCGCCGCTACGGAGCTCGAGTTCTACGTGAAGACCCCGCATGAGGTCGCCGACAAGGAGAAGCTCCACACCTCGCAGGAGATGAAGGAGCAGTACTGGAAGAGGACCATAGGGCCGGTGCGCACGGCTCTTGAGAAGACTCTGGAAGTCCTTGACTATTACGGATTTGAGGTCGAGATGGGCCACAAGGAGGTCGGCGGAGTCAAGGCCGACATCACCTCC
>JAEENW010000001.1 GCA_016283945.1 Bacillota bacterium | reverse complement strand
TCCGGGAGTTCGTCCAGGCTGGTCGAGCGTAGCAGGCGTCCGTACCTGTTGAGCCTCACGTCGTCCGGAAGCAGTTTCCCGTCCCTGTCTCTCTCGTTGCTCATGGTCCTGAACTTGATGAGCTTGAATATCTTCTCATCCTTTCCCGGGCGCTCCTGAGTAAAGAAAGGGTTGCCCTTCATCTCATATGCCCCCAGAAGGCTCAGAATGACGAGCAGAGGGCTCAAAACAATGATGCCGGCCAGAGATATCCAAAAGTCCAGAAAACGCTTGAAAAAGGCTTTGTACATGTCTATTCTCTTCTGTCAGTCCCGCTATGCGCAAATGTTATCCGAAGCACGCTCTGACGATCTCGATCACGACGTCCTGCTCCTCCGGCGTCATCTTGTTGTCGCTGGGAAGGCACAGGCCGTGTGCGAAGACATAGCTTCCGGTGTCGCCCGCACGCTCGCCGGCGATGTAGGCGTTGCTGGCGCCGCGCCCGCTGCCCTCCGCGGTGATGAAATCGTTCATCCTGAACACCGGCTGCAGGTGCATGGGCTTCCAGATCGGGCGTCCCTCGGCGTTGAAAGCCTTGAGGGTGTCCAGTATCTCGGTCGGGCAGGACTTGCCCGCCTCGGGGAGGAACAGAGCCTCCCTCTCGCCCCTCACCTGGCGGCAGAGAGCTTCATCGTCGATGATCATGCAGCTGAGCCAGAAGTTGGGCTCGCTGTTTTCCGCGTCGTAGGGATTCATGCGCACGGGAAGCCCCTTAAAGCCATCCCTGTAGCGCTCGTAGATGGCCTTTTTCTGGGCTATGTGCTCGTCGAGATGAGGAAGCTGCCCGCGGATGACGCCCGCGATGACGTTGCTCATCCTGTAGTTGTATCCGAGCTCCTCGTGCTGGTACCACCAGGCGTTTTCTCTGGACTGGGTCGACCATTTGCGAACCCTTTCGGCATCCTCTTTGCTGTCGGTGAGGAACATGCCGCCGGCGGAGCCGGTGATGATCTTATTTCCGTTGAAGGAGATGACGTTGAAGTCACCGAGCGTGCCGGTCTCGCGGCCCTTGTAGGTCGCGCCGAAGGACTCGGCGGCGTCCTCGACTATCAGGGCGCCATGGGCGTCGCAGATCTTTCTGATCTCGTCGACCTTGCCCGGAGTGCCGTAAAGGTGCGCGATGACGACGAGCCTGACCTCAGGATAGATCTCAAAGGCCTTTTCCAGAGCCTTTGGATCCATGTTCCAGGTGTTGGTCTCGGTGTCGATGAATACGGGCTCCCCGTTCTCATAGCAGACTGGATTGAGTGTCGCGGAGAAGGTCATGTCGGAGCAGAAGACCTTCTGTCCCTCGAGAGCGCCGTGCCAGATCGGTTTCTGTCCGTAGAGCTTCTGTCCCGCGAGGCGTATGGCCATATGAAGGCCGGAGGTCCCCGTAGCGAGAGCGACTGCGTATCTGCAGCCTATGTACCCGGCGACGAGCCTTTCGACCTCGTTGATGTTCTCGCCTACGGTGGACATCCAGTTGGTCTCGTAGGCCTCGGTCATGTATTTGAGCTCCTCGCCGTGCATGGTCGGAGTGGCGAGCCAGATCTTCTTCTCAAAAGGCTTGAATCCCTTGTCTTTGAACATTTTAGCCTCCGTTTTATATCGCGAATGCCGCGCACTGGGCGCGGCTTATCCTCTACTGCTGAGCTGCGTTTACTTCCTCCGGCGATCTGTAGGTCGGAACGGCTTCCTTGAGCGCCGCCATGGCCCTCGCGTCGTCGCCGCTCTCCGCGGCCTCCGCGAGCGAGGCGAGCTTTGCCTCGATCTCCTCGCGGCTCACCGGCGAATCCTTTTCGGTGAATATCAGATCGTTCTCGGTCTTGCCGAGCGTCTCGGACTTGGTGAGCAGCTCCTCGTAGAGCTTCTCGCCCTCCCTGAGACCGGTCTCGACGATCTGTATGTCCTTATACGGTTCGAGTCCGGAGAGCCTTATCATGCTCTCAGCGAGCTCGAGTATCTTGACCGGCTTGCCCATGTCCAAAACGTAGAGCTCGCCGTTTTTGGCCATCGCGCCGGACTGAAGGACCAGCCTCGCTGCCTCAGGTATGGTCATGAAGTATCTTATGATGCGCCTGTCTGTGACCGTGACAGGGCCGCCGTTGGCTATCTGCCGCTTGAAAAGCGGGATCACCGAGCCCGAGCTCCCGAGCACGTTGCCGAACCGGGTCGTGGAGAAGCTGGTCTTGTAATCGCTCCTGCCGTTGTTGCGGTTGAGGACTATCATCTCGCACATGCGCTTTGTAGCGCCCATGACGTTGGTCGGATTGACCGCCTTATCTGTCGATACCATGATGAACTTCGAGACTCCGAACTTCTCCGCGGTCTCCACGACGTTGAGTGTCCCGAAGACGTTGTTCTTGATGGCCTCGCAGGAGTTGTGCTCCATGAGCGGCACGTGCTTGTGAGCCGCCGCGTGGATGACCACGTCCGGCCTGTGGAAGTCGAAGATGCGCTCGAGCGCGTCCCTGTCGGTGACCGAAGCAATCTCGATCTGCGTCTCGAGGGACTTTCCGTAGCTGATCCTGAGCTCCTGCTGCAGGTCGTACGCGCCATTCTCGTAGATGTCCAGGATGACCAGCTTCTTCGGCTCGTAGCCTGCGAGCTGCCTGCATATCTCGGAGCCTATCGATCCGCCTCCGCCGCTGACGAGTATGGTCTTGCCCCTGTAATAGCTCTTGACCGCCTCGTTAGGCAGGGTCTTCTCGTCCCTGAAGAGCAGGTCCTCTATGTCGAAGTCCCTGAGCGCGCGGCGTCCGCTGCCCGTGCTCTGGGCTATGGGATAGTCGTATATCTTGGCCTTGTAGCCGAGCTCCTTGTAGTCCTGATAGAGGGAGTTCCTCTTGTCGGCGTTCGCGTTGGGAAGCGCGAATATTATCTCCTGCACTCCGAGCTGATCGAGCAGGCCCTTGGTGATGTCCTTGTCGGAGTAAACCATGAGGCCGGAGATGCTGCGCCCCGTCTTCTCCTCGTCGATATCCACGAAGCAGACCGGGATATACGGAGCGTTCGGGTTTGTGAGCAGGTCTTCCGCGAGGGTCGCGCCCACGCGACCCGCTCCGACTATCGCGACCTTGATCTTTCTGGCGAGAGCCGCGGCGTCAGCAGGCTCGTCCTTCTTGACTTCCACTCTTCCGAACAGCTTCAGCATCGTCCTGTAAAAACCGCTGAGCTTTCCGTCCTTGCTGGCGTTCTCGTAGAAGTAGTAGTAGAACATCCTGGCGGTGATAGCCGCGAGCAGATCCATGAAGCAGAGCGAGATAGACCTGATGAAGGTCAGCTGAGCCATCTGATAGCCTATCTCTATGCCTACGTAGAGAGCGGTTCCTATAGCGTCCGCGATGATTAGCCTGAGATAGGCGTTCATGTTGGCATAGCGCCAGATCTGGCTGTAGACGCGCATGATGAAGCGGCTGCCGAAGATGCAGGATCCGCAGATGATCATGTGCCTCCTGATGACCCGGCGCCTGAATGCCCTCGCGATACTCGGGTGGAGAACTATGAGCAGGTAAAAGCAGACGGCGTATATGCACAGGTCATAGAAGACGAGCAGCCATCTGGTCTTTCCTACTGTTGAGTTATTGTAGCTCTTTTCAGGCATCGACATCCTCTCGATCGATTTCAGTCCGGGTGTGCATACTTCACTGCTAGCGAAGTATCACAGTCCCAAGGCCATCCTTACCCCAGAGCTTAA
>JAEENW010000093.1 GCA_016283945.1 Bacillota bacterium | reverse complement strand
CCGGGCGCGGTGATGTAGGTGTAGTGTTCGTTATGCTGAGTGAATACGTTATTGTTTCCGTTGTACTCGCCGTGTCTTACTTTGACGGCTCCTTCGCTCATCGAGGTCAGGATGTCGGCGTTGCTGAAGATCTCCATCTTAAGATCGAAGCTGCCGTTGACGCCGGTGTAGCATGAGGACGGAACGACCAGTATGCCGGTGACCGTGCGGCCCATACCGGGATCGATGTCATCTTCGCCCTGATCGTCGGCAAGCACCAGCTTCCCGGTCAGGTCGTCCGCCAGCAGTCCCAGGTCTCCCAGGCTGCTCTGTCCGCTTACCGTGAACTCGGAATCCGCCAGATCAAAGGCCGCGTATGCGGGATCGCCGGCTTCGTCGGTACCATCTATGTACTGGAACTGCACGTAGACGTCGTCAGCTTCCTCGTTTCCGCGGTTGGAGGCGATGAAGCTCAGATCGAAGAGGGTATTGCCGTTTTCGTCCACTCCCGTGCGGATCATCTCGACCCTTTCGAGAGCGAGCTCGGGCTTTTTCTCCACGACCAGAGTGCCGGTGCCGTCCTTGTTCAGGGTGCTTGCCTTGAACTGGGTGCCGCCGCTGCCGGTCACGTAGTCTTCATCTTCCTCAACGGTGATGTAGAACGCGCTGCCCGCGGGCACGTCGAAGGGCATCTCTATCTCTCCGTAAAGCTCGACGGTCTCGCCGGGCCTTACGTTCTTCGTGATCTCCCAGGCCGCCAGCTCGACGGGGTCGCCTTTGAGGCCTTTGGTGACCTTGAGCTTCACCAGCGCGGGATCAGACTCGCTCGCTCTGATGCTGACGTCGCCGGTGTTCATGAATGAGAGCTGCGGGTATTCCCTGCTTCCGGCGGTGAAACTGTAGTTGAGGAACGAGAGACTGTCGTTGCCTATAGCCTGGCCGCCTATGCCGTAGCTCAGAGCGTAGACGCCCTGATAGTGGTCCCCGGCAGCCGCGTCGGAATTATCGGGACCTATAAAGGTCTTGTCCTTTCCGCCCCAGCTTACCGTCTCTTCCTTAAGAGGCATCATGTTGCCCTGGGTCAGGACGAGCAGAGTATCCTTGGTCTGGGGGTTGCCGTCGTTATCGGTATAAGTTACGCCTCCCATGGCAGCCTGCAGGTTGCTGAAGGTGAACTGGTGCATGGTGCCGTACTTGTTGGTGTAGCCGGAGAGCTTTCCGAGGAAGGCGTTCTCCGTATCGGCCTTGCTCCAGCCGCGGGCGACGCTGTCCTCGTGGATCTGCATGCCGCGCATGGCGAGCATGACGCCTGCGCCCCACTCTCCCGCGTGCGGGTCGAAGCGGGTGATGTAGACCGCGTTGCTGAGAGACCCACTTACAGGCCCTGTGTAGACCGCGGCCACATTGCCGGCGCTGTCGGTGCCGATCGTGACGCTGCTGCGTCCGGTGACTGCGCTCTCCTTGGTATTTGCTTCTTCCTCGGCGCTGACCTTGAAGAACGGATAGATGTAGCTGTCTCCGCTGCCGCCGATCAGATTCTCCAGGCTCTCTTCGTTGATGATGTAGCTGGCGCCGTTCATCTCAAAGAGCAGGAAGTCTTCCGCCGGAACGTCGTCATCGTCCAGAGTGATCAGTTCTCCGTTCTCGAGCTTGTTGCCGATCTTGCCGTTCAGGAACTTGAGATCCGCGAAGTATGGCTCTTCGAAGGCCTTGCTGCGGTCATCAGCATCGGTCGAGAAGGCGCTGTATACGCCGTCGAGATCGTTGTTCCTGTCGTAGTTGATGAGGGTGCGCAGAAGCAGAGCGTCCTGCCACTCCCAGCCGTTTGAAGTCTTTTTGAGCTCGCGCAGGTAGAGTCTGTACACGTGCACATAATCGTCTTTTGTTCCGACCTTGGTGAAGAACTCCTGGCCGGTGGTGTAGGAGACCCAGTAGCTCGAGGCGCTCTTTTTGAGCGCGGTGACGTTCTGCAGGACCTCGCCGGAGACGAACTGTCCCTCATTGTCGGTCTTGCAGAGCGAAGTGTAAACATCCTCGCCGTCCACATAGGCGTGGAGCTCGCTGTACTTGCCCAGGAGCTCCCAGGAAGCCAGAGAGGTCTGGACGTTGAAATCAGCAAGGGACTCGGATACCGCCGCGCTGCCGATGCTCTGATCGCTGTAGCCGGTGTTGAGGGTATTGTAGTGCTCCTCGTAAGCGGAAGCCTTCTCGCCGATCTCAGGCTCGGTGTAATGCACGCCCTGGCCGAAGAAGACCGCGTCTTTGGCGAGCCTCGGTATGTAGAGACTGTAGCCGGTGTACTGCAGAGCGGCTTCGGTGGTCAGCGGCGCTGTGCTGCCGGGCTTTCCGGCCCCTGCGGGCACGGTGACGGGCTCGGAGATGCTCGGGGCAGCCTGCCCGTTGAACTTAAGAGCCGCAGTCTTTACCTGGCTGTGGTACTTGGAAGCGTTGTAGGCCAGCTTTCTCACGTCGTTCACCGGGCCGGTCGCTTCGAAATAGGCGGCCCAGGCTTCGTAGACGGGATCATCGGGATGATCCGCGAGCACCCTCCTGTAGTTGTACTTGTTCATGCCCTCGGGACACTCGCTGGAAGGCGTTATCACATTTCCGGCGATACCGGTCCTGTGCTCGCCGTCGTAGCTTACCCATAGGAGCTCTATGTCTCCGCCGTTTTCCGCGCCGTCGAGCTCCA
>JAEENW010000092.1 GCA_016283945.1 Bacillota bacterium | reverse complement strand
AGCCTCATCCTTCCAAGACCAGTCGGTCGCGAGGGCGGGCTCGAGCTCCTGAGTCACCTTGTTGTAGTTGATCAGCTCATCGTAGACCAGACGGTTGATCATCGGGAATGCATTGCTGCTGGCGTCGTATGAGCTCGGCAGAACGTCGATACCGACGGTAACGTGATCGGCGTAGGTCGGTTCGCTGGGAGTTGCCGCCTGGGGCTCTTCGGTCTTCTTCTCGCCGCACGCGGCAAGTCCGAGGACCATGACGAGGACCAGGAGGATGGACAGGATCTTCTTCATAAGATAAGTACCTCTTTAAATCCTTCTAAGTTATGATAGCGGTTCGCATCAGAACGGCCTGCCTGCTCAGGACAGACAGTCTGATGTAACATGATTGTAACAATTAAAAAACGAACCGTCAATCATCTAACAGCTCGCGCGATAGTATATGCCACAAAAACGTTGAAAATGTGATATCAAAAAAGCATTGAAAGCATAACAGATCCGGATAGATGCGCGGCAGCCCGTCCGGACGGCGCCGGCTGAGGCCGGGATCCTTCGCGCCGTCAGCGGCCCTCAGCCCTATGCCGTGGTCTGCCTGATCTCCGGCTCCCTGATCCACTTGCCGCCGACCAGGTCCGTGAGCATGCCTACGACGGCGCCGGCGTCCTCGGGCTCGTAGCGCAGGGTCACGCTGACGTTCTCCGCGAAGCCGGTCTCCGCTATCTCGAAGGGCATGTTCTTTTCATTGTTTTGCAGCTTCCCGAGGCTGCTGTAGGGGATCTCGGTCCTGAGCTCGGTCACTTCCCTCACGTCGTGACGCCCCGCGGCCTCGAGCGCGAGCCTCGCCGAGCTCGAATAGGCTCTCACGAGCCCGCCTGTGCCGAGCTTGATCCCGCCGAAGTAGCGTATGACCCCTACCGCGACGTTGGTGATCCCCTCCTTCACGAGGAGCTGCACTATCGGCGCGCCGGCGGTGCCCTGCGGCTCTCCGTTGTCGGAGGCCCACTGCAGCTGCATCTTGTCCCCTATGACGAAGGCCGGGACGCAGTGCCTGGCGTCCCTGTGCCGCTCGTTGACCCACTCGAAGAAGGCCTCAGCCTCCTCTCTGGAAGTGACAGGCTTTATATACGCTATGAAGCGGCTGCGCTCGATGGTCTGCTCGGCTGCGGCCTCCTTTTCGACTGTGGTGTAAAGCACTGCCATGACTGTCTCCTCATGGAGCCTTGAACGCGGCGTAGCGCCTGCGGTCGGACTCCTTGAGCTCCGCCCTTATGAGCGTGCCCTTCTCCGTGTACTCTACGGATCTGGTGCTGCCTCCCTCCATGATCTGGGAGACTATGTCGCCCCTGTCGTAGGGTATCAGCAGGCTCATCTCCTCCATGTCTCCGAAGAGCATGGCCTTGAGCCTCGAGGTGAACTCCCCGTAGCCCTCGCCGGTCTTCGTCGAGACCGCGATGCAGTCCTTGCCGTAGCCGAGCGTGGAGAACTCAGGCGCGAGATCCAGCTTGTTGAACACGAGAAGAGTGGGCTTGCCGCCCGCCCCGAGCTCGTCCAGGACCCTGTCCGTTACCTCGATGTGGAAGTCGTGCTCGGGGAAGGACGCGTCGGCGACGTGGATCAGCACGTCCGCGTAGCGCACCTCGTCGAGCGTGGACTTGAAGGCCTCTACCAGAGCGTGCGGAAGCTTGCTCACGAAGCCTACGGTGTCGATGAGTATGAAGCTCTTACCGTCCTCGAGCGTGATCAGCCTCTGGGCGGTGTCGAGGGTCGCGAAGAGCATGTCCTTCTCGAAGACCTGCTTCTCGCTCCTGTCCTCCATCTCCAGCAGCCTGTTCATAATGGAGGACTTGCCGGAGTTGGTGTAGCCGACCAGGGCGGCGACGGGAAGCTCTGACTTCTCGCGCCTGGCGCGCTGGACTCCGCGGTTTCCCTCGACCTCCTGCAGCTCGCTGCGGATCTCGTCTATGCGGTGCTGGATGTGGCGCCTGTCTGTCTCGAGCTTCTTCTCTCCTGGACCTCTGGTGCCTATGCCTCCGCCCAGCCTGGAGAGCGACTTTCCGAAACCGAGGAGCCTTGGCATGCGGTAGCGCAGCTGGGCCATCTCGACCTGGAGCTTGCCCTCGCGCGAGGTGGCGCGGTCGGCGAAGATGTCGAGTATGAGTATGGTGCGGTCTATGACCTTGACCCCGGAGGCGTCCTCGATGTTGCGAAGCTGCATGCCGGTGAGCTCGTCGTTCATCACGATGAGGTCCGCGCCCATGTTCCCGCACATCTCCTTGAGCTCCTGCAACTTGCCCGAGCCCATGTAGGTGCCGGCGTTGATGCGCTCGACGTTCTGGGTCATGACGCCCAGGACCTCGATGCCGTCAGCCTCGGCAAGGCCCTCGAGCTCCTGCATGGAGTACGAGATGTCCGCGCCGGTCGTGATCCCGACCAGTATGGCGCGGGAGCTCTCGCGCTGTATTACGTTGTTGTCGTCGTCGAATCTGAGCATATTACTGTTATCGCGCGGCATGAGCCGCGTCATATTCAAGCGGGTCCTGTCGCTCGGTATCCCCGCTCTAAAGAATGAACTTCTCGAGGTCGTCCTTGCGGATAGCCTCCTCGAATTTGGACTTGACGTACGCGGAGTCGATCTTTATGTGCTTCTCCTCGACGTCGGGCAGCTCGAAGGAGATGTCCTCGAGCAGCTTCTCCATGATGGTGTGGAGCCTGCGGGCGCCGATGTTCTCGTTCTGCTCGTTCATGAGGAAGGCCATGCGGGCGATCTCCTCGACGGCGTCATCGGTGAACTCGAGCTCGCAGCCCTCGGTCTCGAGCAGCTCCTTGTGCTGCTTGAGCAGGGCGTTCTCAGGCTCGGTCAGTATCCTCACGAAGTCCTTCTGCGTGAGGTTCTCGAGCTCGACGCGGATCGGGAAGCGGCCCTGGAGCTCGGGGATGAGATCGGTCGGGCTGGAGACGTGGAAGGCTCCCGCGCCTATGAAGAGCACGTGGTCTGTCTTGACCGGGCCGTACTTGGTGTTGACGACGCAGCCCTCGACTATGGGCAGGATATCCCTCTGTACGCCCTCGCGGGAGACGTCGGCGCCGGCGCGGTAGCCGCTGCCGGAGGCGATCTTGTCGATCTCGTCGATGAAGATGATGCCGTTCTCCTCGCAGTTCTCGACCGCCTCGGAGGTGACGCGGTCCATGTCGATCATCTTCTGGGCCTCCTGCTCGATGAGGATCTTGCGGGCCTCCTTGACCTTCATGCTCTTGCGCTTGGTCTTCTGCTGGCCGCCCATGATGTCGAAGATGTTGCCTATGCTGATGGAGCCGCCGCCGGAGACGTCGATGGTGTTCTCCTTGGGCTGCTCGACCACGTCGATCTCGATGTACTGCTCCTCGAGGAGTCCGTCTCTGAGCTGCTGGCGCACCTGCTCGCGGGCGAGGGTGACGTCGTCGCTCTCCCTGGGCTGCTCGATCTTCTCGCTGCTCTGGTTATAGGTCGCCCTTCCGCGGCCGGTGAGGAAGCTGTAGGGCCCGGAGGGAGCCGCCTGCTCGGCGCTCTTCCTGCTGCCCGGGATGATCGCCTCGATGATCTTCTCCTCGGCGACGTCCTTCGCGACCTCGTATTTCTCCATGATGTGCTTCTGCTTGGTGAGCCTCATGGAGGACTCCATGAGGTCCTTGACCATGGACTCTACGTCCCTGCCGACGTAGCCGACCTCGGTGTACTTGGTGGCCTCGACCTTGACGAAGGGCGCGTCCATGAGCTTGGCGAGGCGCCTGGCGATCTCGGTCTTTCCAACGCCGGTGGGTCCCATCATGAGTATGTTCTTAGGCGATATCTCCTCCCTCATCTCCTCGGGCAGCATGTTGCGCCTGTAGCGGTTCCTGAGGGCGATGGCCACGGAGCGCTTGGCGCTGTCCTGGCCGATTATGTACTTATCGAGCTCCGCGACTATCTGCTTCGGAGTCATGCTTTTGATCTGAGTCATTCTGACCTCCTGCTTTCCGGCCCTGCCCTAAAGAGTCTCGACCGTGATGTGGCCATTGGTGTAGACGCAGATATCGGAGGCGATCCTGAGGCTCTCCTCGGCGATCTGCGCGGCGCTCATGTCCGTGTGGTCGTAGAGCGCGTGAGCGGCGGCGTAGGCGTAATTGCCGCCCGAGCCTATCGCGACGTAGTCCGCGTCGGGCTCGATGACCTCGCCCGTGCCGGAGATCAGCAGTATGCTGTCCCTGTCGGCGACGAGCATCATGGCGTCGAGGTTCCTCGCGCCCTGGTCGGAGCGCCAGGTCTGCGCGAGCGCGACGGCGGCTCGCTTGAGGTTGCCCCCGTGCTCCTCGAGCTTCTTCTCGAACTTCTCGGTGAGGGAGAACGCGTCGGAGACGGTGCCGGCGAAGCCGCTGAGCACATTCCCGCGGTAGATCTTCCTGACCTTCTTGGCGTTGTTCTTCATGATGGCGTGCTCGCCCATGGTGACCTGTCCGTCGCCGGCGATGGCGACGTCCTCGGGGCCGCGCCTCACGAGCACTATTGTGGTTGCGTGAAATTGCTGCATGTTTCCCTCTCAATTCCGCGTTTCGCGGGTTGCGCGCAGGAGCGTTGCGCGATATATAAAAGTGTATTACGTTAACTTAGTTATTGATCTACAGGTTTCGTATCGACAGGCCGTGAGGCGGGTCCTGCCGCGAGGCTCCTCCCCATCAGCTGCGGTGCAGGCGCTCCTCGCTGTGGGGAGCCCCTCCTCGCGCCACCCGCATACTGAGCTTTTGAACAAAACCTGCCGGTAAGCTTCTTCCTGTCAGCTCCGTTTCAGACGTTTATCTCCGCGGCGAACTCCTCCCCGCGTCACCCGCAGACAACGCTGTTGAGCGGAAACCCGCGGAGAAGTCTGCGCGTGGGATCACTCTTTCCCTTTACGCTCAGAGTATCCGCACTCCTGATTGGAGCACACGAGCGAGCGCCCTCTCTCCACGAGCAGGCTCCCGCAGCGCGGGCACTTCTTGTCCACCGGCTTGTACCAGTAGACCTGGTCGCACTCGGGGTAACCGGAGCAGCCATAGAAAAGCTTGCCCTTGCGGCTGATCTTCTTGACTATGTCCCTGCCGCACTTGGGGCACTTGACGCCGGTGCTCTCGACTATGGATCTGGTGTAGCGGCACTCGGGGAAGCCGGTGCAGGCGAGGAAGTCGCCGAACTTTCCGTGCTTCCTGGCAAGAGGCCTTCCGCACTCGGGGCAGAGCTCTCCGGTGAGCTCGGGCTTGATCTCGATCTTCTCGAGCTTTGAGCCGGCCGCGTCGAGCTGGGCCTTGAGGTAGCCATTATAATAGTCGTCGAGGACCTTCTGCCAGCTCTCTCTGCCCTCCTCGACCTTGTCGAGATCGGACTCCATGCCGGCAGTAAAGCCCGCGTCCACGAGCTCCTTGAAGTAGACCTCCATTATCTCGTCGTTGACGCGGCGGCCGAGGTCGGTCGGCATCAGCGATTTCTTCTCCTTGAGTATGTAGCGCCTGTCCATGAGGTTGGAGACGATGGGCGCGTAGGTGCTCGGGCGGCCTATGCCCTTCTCCTCGAGCTCTCGGATGAGGCTGGCCTCGGTGAAGCGCGAGACCGGCTCGGTGAACTTCTGCTCGCCGCTGACGCCGAGCTCCTTGAGGACCTCGCCCTTCTCGAGCGGGGGCAGCATCTTTTCCTTCTCGCCGCCCTCGTCGCTGTAGACCTTGAGGAAGCCGTCGAAGACTAGCCTCCTGCCGCTGGCCTTGAAGCCGTAGGAGCCGTTGACGATGTCGGCGGAGACCGAGTCGTAGACGGCGGGCTTCATGCGGCTCGCGACGAAGCGCGACCATATGAGCCTGTAGAGCTTATACTGGTCGGAGCTGAGCGAATCCTTTATGTCGTCGGGAGCGAGGTCGACGTAGCTCGGCCTGATGGCCTCGTGGGCGTCCTGCGCGCTCCCCTTCTTGTTGGAATAGTAGTTGTTTCCTACGTAGTCCTTTGAGTAATTCTCCGCGATGTAGCTCTTGCAGGCCGCGTCGGCGATGTCGGAGATCCTGACGGAGTCGGTCCTCATGTAGGTGATGAGTCCTATGGTACCGTGGCCCTTGACCGAGACGCCCTCGTAGAGCTCCTGCGCGATCATCATCGTGCGCTTGGGGGTGAAGCCGCAGCGCACGGAGGCGTCCTGCTGCAGCACCGAGGTGGTGTACGGGGCGTAAGGCCTGCGCTGCACCTCCTTCTCCTCGACCGCGGCGACGCTGAAGCCGCCCTGCTTGAGCTCGGCGAGTATCTTCGCGTTCTCCTCGGCGTTGTTCACGGCGATCTTCTTTCCGCCGCGGGTCTCGAGCCTGGCGGTGAAGGCCGCCTTCTTCTCCTTCGCGGGGGTCAGTCCCTGCTTGGTGAGCTCGGCGCTGACCGTCCAGTACTCGCGCGGGACGAAGGCTTCGATCTCCTTCTCCCTGTCGCAGATCATCTTGAGCGCCGCGGACTGAACGCGGCCGGCGGAGAGTCCCCTTCCGACCTTAGCCCAGAGCAGCGGACTGATCTTGTAGCCCACTACGCGGTCGAGCACCCTTCTGCCCTGCTGCGCGTCGACGAGCTGCATGTCAACAGGGCGAGGGTTCTTGACTGCCTCGGTGACCGCGGGCTTGGTGATCTCCTGGAAGGCTATCCTGTTGGCCTTCGCGGGATCTATCCCGAGGAGGCTGCAGATGTGCCAGGAGATGGCCTCGCCCTCGCGGTCGGGGTCCGTCGCGAGGAAGACCTTGTCGGCTGCCTTGGCGGCCTCGCGGATCTCCTTGATCGTGTCTCCCTTGCCCCTGACGTTTATGTATTCGGGCGCGAAGCCGTGGTCGATGTCGACTCCCATCCTGCTCTTGGGCAGGTCTCTGAGGTGTCCCTTGGTGGCGAGCACCTTGTAGCGGCTCCCCAGGAACTTCTCTATGGTCTTGGCCTTCGACGGCGACTCCACTATGACTAGATTCTTTGCAGGCATATTCCCGTCCTTTCAGAGTTCAAAAGTAGCTTCATATTAAAAACTAATAGAATACTTGTCAAGGGAGGCTTTGTGAAGAAAAGAA
>JAEENW010000091.1 GCA_016283945.1 Bacillota bacterium | reverse complement strand
GTCGCCGGTGACGTTCAGGCAGGTGCGTCTCATGTCGAAGAGACGGTCGATGCCGTAGATGATCATGATCATGTTGACGTCGATGCCCATGGCGGTGAGCACCATGGCGAGCATTATCATTCCGGCGCCCGGGGTTCCGGCGGTTCCGATGGAGGCGATGGTCGCGGTCGCGACTATGACCACCATCTGCTGGAGGGTGAGGTGCATTCCGGCGCAGCTGGCGAGGAAGATGGTCGCCACGCACTGATAGATCGCGGTTCCGTCCATGTTGATGGTGGCGCCGAGCGGGAGCACGAAGGAGGAGATGTCATCCTGAGCTCCGAGCTGGTCGGCGCACTCCTTGGAGACCGGAAGGGTCGCGGCGGAGGAGGTGGAGGTGAAGGCGAAGATCATCGCGGGAGCGGCGCCCTTGAAGAAGGTGATCGGGCCGACTCCGGCGAAGGCCTTTACGGCCAGCGAGTAGACCAGGATGGCGTGGCAGGCGTAGGCGAGGTAGGCCGCGAGAAGTACCATGGCCAGAGATCCGAGGATCTCGGGGCCCTGAGTCGCGACTACCCAGGTCATCATCGCGAAGACCGCAAAGGGGCTGATCTTGATGATCGAGAGCATGATCCTGTCGATCACGGAGTAGGCGCTGTGGACGAAGTCCTCAACAAGGCGTCCCTTTTCTCCGGCCTGCAGGATGCCCATGCCCAGAAGCAGGGCGATGACGATGACCTGCAGCATGTCCGCGTTGTGGAAGGCCTTCCACATGTTGTCCGGGAACATGGCCACGAGGGTGTCCATGAAGGGCTGGCTGGTCTTTCCGGTCCAGGCGGCTCCCTCGGAGTTCTGCAGCACAGGGAAGAGCCCGGCGTTGTTGAAGAGGCTGCCGATGAGCAGTCCGATGACGCAGGCGATCGCCGTGGTGCACATGAAGTAGAGCACGGTCTTGCCGCCGACCTTGCCGACCTTCTTCATGTCGCCCATGGATACGATACCCTCGATCATCGAGAGCAGCACCACGGGTACTACGAGGAATTTCAGCAGGTTGACGAAGATGGTGCCCAGCGGCTTGAGGTAGCTGGCCGTGAATGCCGAGAGGCCGAGGCTGTAGCACGCGAATCCTACGACCACGCCGAGGATCAGCGCGAGCAGTATCTGCTTCGGCAGGCTCCATTTTGTGACTTGCATGATAAGTCTCCTTTTATGATGAAATATTAGTTATAGCATTTGAACAGTCGATAGACGGCTGTTCTCGTTTCATATTTTACGATATATAGTATATCGATTTCAAGCAGAAAAGGGACCTGCATTACGGGTCCCCGTTAGGAAAATCTGAAGTCTGATATTAAAAACTCTTATAGATGGCGGCCAATTATTCTTTTATACGAGCTTCCTGAGCATGGCGCTCACGAGAGAGTTGACCGCCGCCGCGTTCGGCCTCTTGCCCGAGCAGACTATCAGATAGCCGCTGCCGTAGCCGGGAAGCCCCTCGAAGGCGGCCTGATCGACCGGAAGCGCGTCCAGGTCCGCGAGCAGCCTGTCGCCCGAGTCGATGAGGTAGAGCTCGAGCTTGAACTCTCCCGAGAGGCCGCTGTACTCGTAGCCGTAGCTCTCCTCGAAGATGGAGGCCGGTATGAAGCCGGGAAGGGTGCGTCCCTTTACGCTCAGGCGCTTTCCCTTGATCTCCGCGCCCCTTACGGACGCGCGCTTGAACTCGGTCCTCAGCGGATAGCCCTCGCGCAGAGCTATCTCGTGCCAGGGCAGGAAGTTGAGCGATGCGTAGACGCGGGCGAGCTGCCGCACGTCGTCGGCATTGTGCAGCAGTATGGTCTGCTTGAGCTCCTCGCGGCCGGTCTGCAGCCAGGCGCGGTAGAGCTCTATGCACTCGCGGCCTCCTATGAGGTCGTCGCGGCTCTCCGAAAGGCCGAGAAACTGCTCTACGGACTTCTGAGAGAGGCTCTCGAGGGTCTTGGCGGCGGGCCAGTAGCGCCGCAGGTACTTGAAAAGATCCACAGACTTGAACAGAGGTAGGCCGGGGAGGGCGGCGACGTCTATGAGCCTCTTGTTAAGGAAGGGCAGGTCGAAGCTGTCCCCGTTGTAGCTGATGACGGCGTCGCAGGCGGAGAGCCTGTCCCTGCACTCCGCGAGCAGGGACTTCTCGAGACCCGGCTCGTCGCAGAACAGCTGCACCAGCTCCTCGCTCTCGGGATAGAAGAAGGAGGCGCTGATGATGCCGCTGTACTTTGCGGAGAGACCGGTGGTCTCTATGTCGAATACGCAGACGTCCTTGCCTTCGAGATAGGGAGAGCTGTTCCTCATCTAGAGCTTCACCTCCGCGGACGCGCCGTCGTATATGAACTCGGTGCCGTACGGCCTGCTGAGTTCCTCGAAGTAGCGCAGGGTGCTGTCGTCTCCCGAAAGGTGCGGCCAGCCTATCTTGTCGTAGGGGTTGCCGATGCCGTCGAGCCAGATCGGATGCAGCCTGATCCCGGTGATCTTTCCGTCCTCGGCGGTAACGCAGGCGATGACGGAGATCCAGATGGGCTTGATGGCGAGATAACCGGTCGTTCCGTGATTGTTTCTCAGGTCCATGAGGTCCTTGACGCAGCTCGTGAGAGGAAGCCCCATGTTCTGATAGGCCTCCGCGGGCTGAAGCTTTACGGTCTCGGTCTGGAATATGAAGTTGCCGAGGCTGTAGAATATCGGCTTGCCCTTGTAGATCTCGAGGCCTCTGAGCTCGTGCGGGCCGTGGCCGAAGATGATGTCGGCGCCGCCGTCGACGCAGGCCCTGCAGAACTCCGTGACGAACTCGGAGGGCACGGTGTTGATCTTTCCGTCGAAGCCGTGGGCGTGGACGCTTATGACCACGTAATCGGCCTTTTCGCGCGCCTCCCTGATGCCCTCGAGGGTCCTCGCGAGGTCGCGGGCGTTGGGTATGGTCTTCTTGAAACAGGAGCTGTCCTCGACGAAGCTTATGCCTCCGAAGTTGAAGCGGCCGGGCTTGTCGGGCGCGATGTAGCCGTTGGATATGGAGTAGGAGCGCTCCGCGTTGAGGTCTGTCTCCTCCGCGATCTCCCTCAGGAGAGCCATCTTGTCCGGGGTCACGTGGATCTCGGTGCTGTGGCGCAGGGGATTGAGGCCGGGACGGCCCTTCATATCCGGCGTCGGATCCGCCGCAGGGTTGAAGGCGTTCATGGAAGCGCTGACGCCTATGAACG
>JAEENW010000090.1 GCA_016283945.1 Bacillota bacterium | reverse complement strand
GTGAGCTCACGGCCTCGAAGCCCCGCATTATCGTCCTGAACAAGAGCGACCTCGCCGACGCGGATGCGAACGAGCGCTGGCAGAAGGCCCTGAGGGAGGAGGGCGCCCAGGTCGTCCTCACCGACGCCAACCGCGGGCAGGGCACGGGACAGCTGCTCGCCGCCCTTAGCCGCCTCAGGGACGAGAGGAACGAGGGCCGCGAGCGCAAGAGGCAGCTCAGGGCTATGATAGTGGGGATCCCCAACGTCGGGAAGTCCTCGCTCATAAACCGCCTCACCGGCCGCAAGGCCGCCGTGACCGGCAACAAGCCCGGCGTGACCCGCGGCAAGCAGTGGCTCAGCCTGGGTGAGGACATGATGCTGCTCGACACCCCGGGCATACTCTGGCCCAAGTTCGAGGATCAGTCTGTAGGCCTGAGGCTCGCGTTCTGCGGGTCGATCAAGGATGAGACCATGGACGTGGCGACTCTGGGGCTGGAGCTCATAAAGCTGCTCTGCATGCGCTATCCCGAGCTGATGAAGGCCCGCTACAAGCTGGACGGGGTGTCGGAGGACGGCCTTGAGAACATGGAGGCCATAGCCAGGAAACGCGGCTTCATACTCTCCGGCGGGCGCATAGACTACGAGCGCTGCGCCAAGGCGGTGCTCGGGGAGTTCAGGGACGGGACCATAGGCCGCATCACTTTGGAATGATCCAACAAAGCCGAGAGATTTTTAAGCTTGATATCTGAGGATATCAAGCTTATTATATTGTTTATATAATAAAACCTCATATTTTTTATCCCGCAATCATAACCATCGGAGGTAACAATGAAAGTCAACGGATTGGATACCCTCATCAATGAGTGGTACGAAAAGCACGAGGCTGAGCTCGACGCCTATATGAAGGACATCTGGGCCCATCCCGAGCTCGGACTGAACACCAAGCACGCCGCGGAGGCCTCGCTCGCCTTCGCGAAGACCCACGGCTTCCCCGACGCCCTGATCTGCAGGGCCGGAGAAGGGCTCGAGGAGAACACCGAGAACCCCAACGCCGTAATAGCTGAGTTCGGCAGCGGCAAGCCCGTCATCGGCATCGTTGGCGAGCTCGACGCTCTCCCCGGCCTCGGAAACAAGGATGTCCCGGGCAAGGATCCCATCGAGGGACCCGGCCACGGCTGCGGACACAACCTGATCGCGGGAGCCGCCATGGGCGCCGCCTGCGCTCTCAAGTACGCCATGGAGAAGGAAGGCATCAAGGGCACCCTGAGGCTCGTAGAGACTCCGGGCGAGGAGGTAGGCCGCGGCAAGGCTCTGCTCGCCAAGGACGGCGTGTTCAGCGACATGGACATGGCCATCATGTGGCATCCCGGCTCCGCTCCCTTCAGCACCGAGCCCCAGCCCGGACTCTGCATAATCGCGGGCAGCTTCGCGTTCCACGGCAAGACCGCCCACGCCGCCGGCGCTCCCTGGGAGGGCAGGAGCTCTCTCGACGCCGTCCAGCTGATGAACATGGGCGTTGAGTTCATGAGAGAGCACATCACCAAGGACTGCATCGTCCACTACCAGATCACCAACGGCGGAGCAGCCCCGAACATCGTTCCCGACTACGCCTCCGTCAAGTACTTCTGCAGAGCAGCCAACAACGAGCACGTCAAGGATCTCTACGACAGAGTCGTAAGGTGCGGAGAGGGCGCGGCCCACATGACCGACACCGTGTTCGAGCCGAAGCTCATCTTCATCATCCCGTACTTCTATCAGAACATGCCGCTCCACGAGTACCTCAACGGCATCGCGCAGCAGATCCCCGACATCGAGTACACCGACGAGGAGTACGAGTTCGCGAAGAAGCTCACCGAGAACTACACCGGCAAGGAAGCTCCGGCTGAGAAGGACAAGCTGATCGCTCCCGCGAAGAAGGACTTCTGCGGCATGCAGGAGAAGAGCACCTGCACCGACGCGGCCGACATGTCCTACTTCTGCCCGACCGCCCACATCCACGGCGGCGGGACCGCGCTCGCCAGCCCCGGCCACCACTGGACCATCACCGCCTGCTCCGGAACCAGCATCGGCTTCAAGGCCGCTGTCCGCGCGGGCAAGGTCCTCGCTGAGGGAGCCCTCGAGGCCTTCGGCGATCAGGAGCTGATCGACAAGTGCTGGGCTTACCACAAGACCCTCAACATCCCCAGCTACGACGAGGTCTACAACATCCCCATCGAGGAGGAGTAGGGCCCAATAGAGGAACGCGCCGGAACGTAAGGACCGGAACGCTCCGGAACTCAGAACGCATAAAAAAGACCCCGCCTTCGGGCGGGGTCTTTATATTGCCGTTAAATATAGATCCGGAAGGAGGGCGGGAGGCTTCCCCGCTGGCTCGGCTCACTTCCCGAAGCTCAGCTGCTCCTCTGCGAGCCCGAGAAGCTCCCTCGCCTGGGCTCTTGCGGCCTCGGTTATCCTCGTGCCGCTGAGCAGCCTTGAGATCTCCTCGACGCGCCCCGGCATGTCGAGCCTCTGAATGTCGGTCATCGTGGTCTCGTCGTCCGAGCTCTTGATGATCTTGTAGTGCGCGTCGCCGAGGCAGGCGATCTGGGGCAGGTGAGTTATGCACACCACCTGCCTGCCGGAGGCTATGGACTTCAGCTTCTCGCCGACCACTCCGGCCGTCGAGCCGCTTATGCCGGTGTCTATCTCGTCGAATATCATGGTCGGGATCCCGTCGAGGTCTCCCGTGATCCTCTTGAGAGCTAGCATTATCCTCGAGAGCTCGCAG
>JAEENW010000089.1 GCA_016283945.1 Bacillota bacterium | reverse complement strand
TTGAACGGATACTGGGCCTTTGAGATCGACAACGGGCGCAGCGGGACCGCGCGCGGGCTGTCCGCGCCGGACGCGAAGTTGCAGGGCAGGATCCTCGTCCCGTTCTGCCCCGAGAGCGGACTGTCGGGCGTCGGCCATAAGGACTTCATGTACGGCGTCTGGTATCAGCGCCGCGTGAGCCTCACGCCGGAGCAGTGCGACGGCCGGGTCTTTCTGCATTTCGGCGCGGTCGACTATGCCTGCCGCGCCTTCGTCAACGGCGAGGCGGCTGGGGAGCACCGGGGCGGTTACGTCTCGTTCTCGTTCGAGATCACGAAGCTGGTGAAGGCGGGGGAGAACACGATCACCGTCTATGCCGAGGACGATACGCGCGATCCCATGATCCCGCGCGGCAAGCAGTGCGAGTCCTATTATTCTTTCCACTGCGATTATACCCGCACGACAGGCATCTGGCAGACGGTCTGGCTGGAGTTCACGCCTAAGGCGTATATACGCTCCGTCCGCTTCGACGCCGACTGTATCGCGCCTGCCGTCCACGTGACGGCGGAGCTGGAGGGCGCGGCGGAGTTCAGCGCGGAGATCCTCTACGAGGGGCGGAGGGTCGGGGAACTGAAGCGCTCCTGCGATGGTGGGGAGCTGCGCGCGTCTGTCGCGCTCTCCGAAAAGCATATCTGGCAGCCCGGAGACGGGAAGCTCTACGATGTCCGCCTGCTCTACGGCGAGGACAGCGTGGAGTCCTATTTCGGCCTGCGCTCGATACGCCTGAGCCCTGAGGGCTTCTTCCTGAACGGAGCGCCGGTGTTCCAGCGGCTGATCCTCGACCAGGGCTTCTATCCGGACGGGATCTATACCGCCCCGAGCGACGAACAGCTGGCGCGCGACATCGATCTTTCGATGGCTATGGGCTTCAACGGCGCGCGCCTGCACGAGAAGATATTCGAGGAGCGCTTCCTCTATCACTGCGACCGCAAGGGCTATCTCGTCTGGGGCGAGTATCCGAGCTGGGGCCTCGATCACACGGACCCGATGGCGCTGTACAGCGTGCTGCCGGAGTGGCTTGAGGAGCTGAGGCGCGACTGCAACCATCCCGCGATCATAGGCTGGTGCCCGTTCAACGAGACCTGGAACAGGGACGGGCGCAAGCAGTGCGACGACGTGCTGCGCATGGTCTACCGCGTGACAAAGGCTGTAGATCCGGGCAGGCCCTGCATCGACTCCTCGGGCAACTTCCACGTGGAGACGGACATCTTCGACATACACGACTACGAGCAGGATACGGAGCTTTTCCGCAGCCATTACGGGAGCTTCCCGGACGGCGTGGTATATAACCGCTTCGACGACGACAGCCGCGGACGCGATCTTCGCCACGGCGACAACTACGGCCGCCAGAGCTGGAAGGGGGAGCCTGTCATGGTCACGGAATACGGCGGCATCAAGTGGACAGGCTCGATGGAGCGCCCGAACGACGACAGTGTGAGCTGGGGCTACGGCAGGAACGTCGGGAGCTATGAGGAGCTTAAGGAGCGCTTCAAGGGGCTGACGGACGCGCTGCTGGACAATCCCAGGATACTCGGCCTCTGCTATACTCAGCTGACGGACGTGGAGCAGGAGCAGAACGGCCTGTACACCTGCCGGCGCGAACCGAAGTTCGATCCGGATTGGGTCAGGAGCGTCGTGTCCAGGAAAGCGGCATCGGAGAAGTGAGCCCGCGGGACCGCGAATACTTAGTGAGCCCGCATGATCGTGAATACACCGCGCATTAAAAGAGTTCCCGCTGCCCCGATGGGCGGCGGGAAGTTTTCTTCGAAGCTGGCGGTCTCGTCCTACAGCTCTTATTCTCTTGCCATCTCAGCGATAACGATCGCCTCTCCCTCAGCAGTTGAACAGATGGTAAACGTATTCCTGGTAGCTTCCGAGCGGGTCGGCATCGGCGTCGATCTCAAGGACTCCGGAGCCGGCGTAGCGCACGGGAAGCTCGATGTCCTCCTCGGGAGTCTTTCCGGGGACGCGCAGGGTGCCGCCTGTCCAGCTGTCGTCGTAGGTCGCTGTCCTGACGGCGGTCTCGCCCATGGCGCCGGTCCTGATGTCCACGAATTCCCGCGAGGAGGCGTCACGGTACTGCACTGTCTCCTGCAGGGCGAACAGGGGATCCTCGGAGTGTGAGGCGCTTCCGCTGACGACGCGGCAGGCTGTCAGCAGATACCAGCAGTTAATGAGCAGGTACACGATGAGCAGCACGTAGTGATAGGCAGCCTCCATGTACGAGCGGTAGATCACCTCCGCGAGTGAGGCGACGTTGAACAGCAGCAGGATCACGTAGGGCGCCATCCAGCGCGCGGTCTTCCGGCTGTCCTTCGCGGCCTGCTTCTTCGAGGTGACGTCGAAGGTCTTCTGGTGGATGCCGAGCATCTCCTTGATCACCGCGGGGAGCAGGTAGGGCATCATCACGGTCTCATAGATGTTGGTCCAGTAGAGGCTCCTGATCCTGTCGGAGAAGAAGTAGACGCAGACGCTTATGCAGGCGTAGAGCGGGAACCAGAAGAGGGCGATCTCTCAGGGCTCGCAGCGCATGACGCCTATGCCCGCTAGGGCGAACAGCACGGGCGCCAGCATGTAGATGAGGCGCTT
>JAEENW010000088.1 GCA_016283945.1 Bacillota bacterium | reverse complement strand
GAGCGCACGAGGCCCAGTGGGATCAGCAAGCACTGATCTCCATAAGGCTCGACAGGGCGTCCGAGTCCCGGGTCGCGGCATTCCGCGGCAGGGCGATGAGGCCCCAAGCGCATTGAACTGCCTGCCGGGCACAGTCCCGGCGAACCCTCCGGCCTGTTCCTATACAGGAGCAGGCCGGAACTGATTTTAGAATTCAACAGGGAGGAACTGTATGCTTGGTTCCCGCAAAAGCCATCTCGATATGACGCAGGGCAGCGCGTCAAAGCTGCTCATTAGCTTCGCCATTCCGCTCCTGCTGGGCAATCTGTTCCAGCAGTTCTACAACATGGTGGACGTCTGGGTCGTCGGAAGGTACGTCTCCAACGAGGCCTTCGCCGCGGTCGGAACCGTATCCCCGGCGATAAGCACCCTGATCGCGCTGTTCTTCGGCTTCACCCAGGGTACCGGAATAGTGCTGTCGCAGTATTTCGGCGCCAAGAACAACGACAAGGTGCACGAGGCAGTTCACACCTCGTTCCTGATCTCGATCTTCCTGGCCGTGCTGTTCACGGTCCTGGGCATAGCGGCTACTCCGCTGCTGCTGCACGCCATGCGCACCCCGGATAACGTATTCCCGGAGGCGGCCGCCTACCTGAGGATATACTTCGGCGGCATCACCGGCCTTATGTTCTACAACCTCTCCGCGGCAATGCTGCGCTCGGTAGGAGACTCGGGCCGTCCCTTCAGGTACCTGGTGACCTCGCAGATCATCAACATCATACTCGACCTGGTGTTCGTCATCGCGTTCCACATGGGAGTAGCGGGCGTCGCCTGGGCGACCATCATCGCGCAGTTCGTCTCCGCGGTGCTCGGCGTGAGGGCGCTGCTGATCACGGACGCGCCGATCAGGGTAGATCTTAAGGAACTGAAGGTCCACGCGGAGATGGCGAAGACCATAATAAACGTCAGTATCCCGGCGGCGATCCAGGGCGCCATCGTCAGCATCTCCAACCTGTTCGTGCAGTCGTATATCAACTCCTTCGGCGGAAACGTCATGAGCGGTTACACGGCCTTCCACAAGATAGACCAGATAATCATCATGCCGTTCACCTCGATCTCCACCGCGACCGCCACCTTCGTCGGGCAGAACCTCGGCGCGGGCCAGGTGGACAGGGCGAAGAAGGGCGTGCGCACATCCATCGCGATGTCCTTCGCCATTACCATAGCGCTCGGCGCCGTGGCGATGTTCTTCGCGCCGTCGCTGGTGGCGTTCTTCAACAACAAGCCTGAGGTAATAGAGTACGGGACCCTGTTCCTGAGATGGATCACCCCGTTCTACCTCTGCTCCTGCGTCAACCACATCCAGGCCTCCGCGATGCGCGGAGCCGGAGACACCAAGACTCCGATGTACCTGATGATCTCCACCTACGTGGCCGCCAGGCAGGTATTCATGTTCATAATGGCCAACTTCATCTGCAACGAGCCTCTCCCCGTCATCATGGGCTATCCGTTCAGCTGGGCGCTGTGCACGGTCTTCACGATCATCGCCTACATGCGCCTCGACATGAGCAAGACCAGGATCGTCAAGGAGAGCGAGAACAGGGCGAAGGCCGCTCAGGCGCAGAGCGCCGAAGCGTCCGAAGCCGCTGCTCCCGAAAAAGCTGAAGAGGAAGGCAGATAAGCTTACCGGTTTCATATTGAAAGGAGGAAAGCAATGCTCGCACTAACTAACGGAAAACTTTTTACCGTAACCAAAGGCGTCATCGAGAACGGCACAATCCTGATCGAGGACGGAAAGATCACCGCCATAGGGCAGGACGTCAAGATTCCCAGGGGCGCCAAGAAGCTCGACTGCTCCGGCAAGTGGGTGACCCCCGGCTTCATCGAGGCTCACTGCCACGTAGGCATCATGGGCGAGCCCATGAGCAGGCCGGGTCCCCCCAGCGACGTTAACGAGATGACCGATCCCATCACCCCGTCCATCGACGTGCTCGACGGCTTCGACGCCCGCGCCATGGGCTTCAAGTTCGCCCGCGAGGCGGGATTCACCGCAGGCTGCATACTCCCCGGCTCCGCCAACCTGATCGGCGGAAAGGGCGGCACCTTCAAGTTCAAGAAGGCCTGCACCGTTGAGGAGATGTACATCCCCGGCACCGCCGTCATGAAGTTCGCTCTCGGAGAGAACGTCAAGCTCTACGGCGGCAAGGGCAAGCCCCCAATGACCCGCATGCAGGCTGCGGCCTTCACCAGAGAGGCGCTGCAGAAGGCCTGCGAGTATGCTGAGAAGAAGAAGGCCGATCCCAAGACCCCGACCGATCCCAAGATGGAGGCTCTCGTTCCCGTGGTCCAGGGCAAGATGAAGGCCAGGATCCACGCTCACCGCGTAGACGACATCAACACCGGTCTCAGGCTCATCCAGGAGTTCAAGCTCAACGGAGTGCTCGAGCACTGCACCGAGGGCTTCATGATCGCCGACAAGATCGCCAAGCTCGGCGTTCCCGCGATAATCGGCCCCTTCGGCACCGCGTACAGCAAGTCCGAGCTGAACAACCGCAACTGGTGCACCCCCGCCATCATGAACAAGGCCGGCTCCCATGTCGCGCTGTGCATGGACGGAGACACCCGCACCAATCTGCTGCCCGGCTACGTAGGCTACGTCATCGCCAAGGGCGGACTCTCCTGGGAGGACGCGCTCGAGGGAGTCACCATCAACGCCGCGAAGATCCTCGATCTGGACGACCGCATGGGCAGCCTCGAGGTCGGCAAGGACGCCGATATCGCCGTGTTCACCGGCGACCCGTTCTGCAACTACACCCTCTGCACCAATACCATCATCGACGGAGAACTCTACGAGAACGAGAACTTCGTAGTCCCCGAGTTCTAGTTCAGGCTTTCTGAAGCGCTTTGAGTATTAAAAGGAGAATAATAAATGGCAAGCGAACTCTATAAGAAAATGGCTGAGTACGTCGACTCCAAGGCCGACTGGATGGTGGAGAACCGCCGCGACTTCCACAAGTACGCCGAGAGCGGCTGGCACGAGGTCAGGACCTGCTCCATCATCGCCGACTTCCTCACCAAGCTCGGAGTCGATAAGCTGATCCTCGGCAAGGACTGCTTCATCGCCGAGGACAGGATGGGTCTCCCCGATCAGGAAGAGCTCGACATGGTCTACGAGAGAGCTCTCGAGCAGGGCGCGGTTCCCGAATTCGCTCCCTTCTTCAAGGACGGTTTCACCGGAGTTGAGGCTATCATCGATACCGGCAAGCCCGGCCCCGT
>JAEENW010000087.1 GCA_016283945.1 Bacillota bacterium | reverse complement strand
AGCGGCGCCTCAAATGCTAAATGTATCGGGAGGAGTTCAGCGGATCTGTCAGATCTTCGGCTCTATGACTCCTTCGAGCCCTGTCATCGCGAGCGTGCAGAGCAGGGTCCTCTGCGGAGCCTTCCAGTCGTTGTCGCGGATGTGCCACTCTGAGGTGGTGTGGACTCCGCCCTCGCGGCCGCCTCTGCCTATGCAGATCGCGGGTATGCCCATGCTGATGGGTATGTTCGCGTCGGTGCTGGTCTCGTCGCGCAGCTCGGGGGTGATCCCCACGAGCTCCGCCGCCTCCCACGCGGCTCTGATGATCGGGGAATCGACGGGCTGGGTTCCGGCGGGGCGGTCCCCGACCTGCTCGATCTCAGCCGTGAGCATGTATCTCTCCTCGGTGATCCCGTGGCGGGTCCTCGCGCGCTCGTTCTCCTGCTCGATGCAGTCCTTTACGGCCGCGCGCATGATGCCCTCCATGCGGTCGAGCTCCTCCTGCGAGTCGGAGCGCATGTCGAAGAGGAAGGAGGCGGTCTCGGCGATGACGTTTATCGAGGTGCCGCCGTTTATGACACCCACGTTGTAGGTGGTCTTGGGGAGCTTCGGGACCTCGATCTCGGAGATCCTGGCTATGATGTTTCCGAGGCCGTGGATGGCGCTCGGGAAGCCGAAGTCGGCGAAGCTGTGGCCGCCGTTGCCGTGCACGGTGACGCGGTAGCGCCTGCTGCCGGTGCCGTACCAGACTATGCCGCCGTCGACCGGGTTGTCGATCGAGATGAAGGCGTAGGGCTTCTTCTCCTGCGCGAAGATGAATTTGGCTCCCTTGAGGTCGCCGAGACCCTCCTCGCAGACGTTGGCGCAGAACACCAGGTCGTGGTAGGGGCGTATGCCGGCGTCGATCATGGCGCGGGCTATGGTGAAGAGCTCCGTGACGGAGCGGGAGTCGTCGTTGATGCCGGGGCATGTGAACTTGTCGCCCTCGACCTTGACCTCGAGCGGGGTGCTCATCGGGAAGACTATGTCGGTGTGCGCCGCGAGCACCATGAAGGGGCGGTCTCTCCCGGTCTTCTCGGTACCGCGTATGGTCCCGAAGACGTTCATGACAGCGTCGAGGTGCACGTCCTCGAGGCCTATCTCGAGGAACTTCTTCCTCACGTACTCGGCGCGCAGCTGCTCCTCGTGAGAGGGCGCCGGGATGACGCAGAACTCCATCAGCTCGTCCCAGGTCCTGTCGTCGTCCGCCTTGATGTAGCTGAGAGCGCGCTGCACTCCCGCGTCTTCCAGTAGTCTTTTCATGTTTTTCCTCCATTGACAGTATCAATTTGCCGACGGACATATTCTACCACGAACTCCGCCGGACGAAAAAGGCGCCGTTATCGATGTTTTCGATAACAGCGCTTCTGTTTTCTCTGTATCCACCCTACGCGAGCCAGCCTATGAGCAGCTTGGTCCACATGGGGTAGATGGTGTAGCAGCTTATAAGCCTGATGATCTGCAGCAGGGCGATCTTCGGCGAGTCGCCTCCTATCTCGGTGGCGATCAGCGCCATGTCGCTCGCTCCGCCCGGGGCGGACGCGAACATCGACGAGATGTAGTCGATCTTTCCGGTCTTCGCCATGGCCCAGCTGATGATGTAGTTCGCGGCAACGTAGAAAAATATCAGCGACAGCGCGGGGAGCACGATCTTCCCGAAGCTGCGCACGGTGTCCATCGAGATCGAGAGCCCGATCAGCGTCCCCGAGAGCACCTGCACGTAGCGCTTATACTTGCGCTCGAGGTGCAGCTTGGACGAGTTGATGTGGACGAGTATGACGGAGATCATCGCGAAGGACAGGGTCCCGGCGGGAAGGCCGGTGGCCTTTCCTATGAGGCCTCCGATCACGCCTATGACGGCGGTCATGATCTGCCTCGCGGCGTCGTTGTCGGGGATGAAGCGGTCGATGAAGTAGTCGCGCTTTCCGTCGTCGGAGGTATCGAGCGCCTCGGTCTCCTCGATGCCCACCTTCTCGCGGGTCTTGGTTATCATCGCGGGGAATATCAGGTACACCGCGAAGACCCTGAAGGTCTGCAGGAAGGAGACTATCGCGGGATCCGCGCCCATCTCGTAGGACATGAGCGAGATCTCGGTGACTCCGCCCGGTATAGCGACGAGGAAGCTCGTCGCGGGATCGAGCTTGAATACCTTGAACAGGACGAGGCCCACTCCGGTGGTGAAGCCGAGGAAGCAGATCACCATCACGACTGTCGGGGCGATGAGCTGCTTGATGTTCTTCAGGTCGCGCCTCGTCAGTGAGAGCCCTATGTAGGCGCCCGAGACGGACTGGGTGAAGGTCTTGACCTCCTTGTGGAACCAGGCCTCTCCTGTGAGTATGTTGAATACGGCGACGCCGAGCATGGCGCCGATCATGAACGGGACAGGGAGCTTGAGCTTTTTGGCGACGAAGACGCCTGCGACCGCGGACGCGAGCGTCAGCGCCAGCCTTAGCGCTATGGGCATGTTCTATCCTTCCTTGCGCCGCACTGCCGCGGCCGGCTTAAGCCTGTCTAGATCAGTCCTCCTCGGGAACGATGCCCGCGAGGATCTGGTCCTTGGTGCGCCTTCTCGGGTTGATCCTGCGGATCACGTAGTTGATAACGGCGGTCAGCACGCCCTCCATGATGAAGTAGAGGACGGCGACGGCGATCAGCGCGAAGAACGCGATGTAGGTGCGGCTCCTTACGAGGTCGCCCATCTTGGTGAGATCGCGGACGGCGACGTAGCCTACTACGGAGGTCTCCTTGATGAGGGAGATCACGTTGCTCCTGTAGATGGGCATGAAGTGCTGCGCGGCCTGCGGGAGCAGGATCTTGAAGAAGCTCTGGTTATCGGAGTAGCCGAGCGCCGTGGAGGCCTCGAACTGCCCTCTGGGGATCGCGCCGAAGCCGACCTTGAGCATGCCGTACATGCCGCAGCCGAAGATCAGCGAGAAGCCTATGATGGAGATCGCGGTGCCGCTGAGCGGGGTGCTCACGAACACCACGAAGAACAGCAGCATCAGGAACACTACGGTCGGGATGCCCTCGACGAGCCAGTCGATCGCTCCGACTATCGCGTTCGCGAGCTTGTTGCCGTGGCGGCAGGCCAGATAGGCCGCGAAGCCGAGCACGGTCCCGAATACCACGGAGGCCACGGTGATGAGCATGGTCCTTCCCATACCTTCGGCGAAGAGCTTCCAGCGGTCGTCCCTGATGAAGGTCTTGTTGAAGTTGTAGCCCATCCTCTCGAAGAAGCCCATGTCTCCTTCGTACTCGCCCTCGACTACGAACACGATGTCGCAGCTGTAGTACGGGTCGGAGAGCACGGCCGCCTCGGCGCGCTCCTCCTCGACGACGATGTTCATGCCGAAGTCGTAGCGTCCGGAGAGGGCTCCGGGCCCGATGGAATCGAACTCCATGGCCTGGAAGTCGGGGGTGTAGCCGTACTTGGCGCAGAAGTTCATCATGAACTCCACGTCGTAGCCTGAGTAGTAGCCGCCGGCCTCGAAGGAGAAGGGCTCATAGCCGCCCTCGATGGCGATGCTGACGGTCCCGTTCTCACCGGTGAACTCGGGCACCTTCTCGATATGGCAGGTGTTCGGATCCCAGTTCCTGACCCAGTAATCGTAGAGCTGGTCGAGCCATCCGCTCTCGAGCCCGTCGCGTATGAACTCCTGGATCTGCGGGTAGAGGGTGCTCTGCTTGTCGTTGTTTCCGACTATGACGGCGAATTCCATCACGCCGGCCTTCTCCTCGAGCCTCATGAGCTCGGGGTGCTCGTATCTCTGGGCGACGAAGCCGACCTCCTCGATGAGGTAGGCGTCGATCCTGCCCGCCTCGAGGGCGGGGATCATGTCGTTGGGCATCTTGTAGTAGAGCCAGGTCTCGCCGTCGATGTCGTCCTTGATCGCGTCCTCGTAGAGTACGCCGGTCTGGACGCCGATGTTCTTTCCGTCGAGCTGATTGATCTCGGTGATGCCGTTCTTGGATTCCATGGGCATGGCCGCGGCGACCGCGGTGATCGCGCCCATGAGGATCGCGAGTATCAGGGTGAGGGAGAGCGCCTTGCGGAAGGCGCGGGATACGGCGGTGCCGCTGCTCTTGATCTTTTTCATTACTGCGCGTCCTCCCATCTCAGGCTGATGTTGGTGTGGTTGTTGTACCACTTGGGTGAATCGACGAGGATCTCGTCGGTGAGGGTGGTCGTGGGCTCTGCGAGTATCGAGTTGAAGAGCACGTTGTCCGAGGTCTTCGGGTCGAAGTGGTCTCCCTTGTACTTGAGGTCGAGGGAGAGCACGTCGCTCTTCTCGGAGTAGTCGATGCTCGCGTAGATGTTGGGCTCCTCCATGAGGAAGAGGTTGTTGAGGCAGATCTCCTCGAGGGCGATCTGCAGCTTCGAGGTCCTCTCGTTCTCGATGAGCAGCTTCTCGGCGTAGGCCTGGAGCTCGTCGGTGACGACGGAGAAGTCGAAGTCGGTCCCCTCGATCCTGTAGCTGAGGGTGCTCAGCCTCTGGATGAAGCGGCGGGTCTTGTCCTTCTTGGGGTGCTCGAAGATCTCCTTGGGAGTGCCTTCCTCGTAGACCTCGCCTCCGTCCATGAAGATGACGCGGTTTGCGATCTTCCTGGCGAAGTCCATCTCGTGGGTGACGATCATCATGGTCGTGCCGCCCTTGGCGATGGTGCGGATGACGGACTGTACCTCGCCGATCATGCTGGGGTCGAGAGCGCTGGTGGGCTCGTCGAAGAGTATGATCTCGGGATCCATGGCGAGCGCCCTGGCGATGGCGACACGCTGCTGCTGTCCGCCGGAGAGCTCGTCCGGATAGGAGAGCGCCTTGGCGCCGAGACCTACCTTCCAGAGGAGGTCCATGGCCTTGTCGTAGGCCTCCTGGCGGCTCCTGCCGAGCAGGGTGATCTGCGGGTTCATGATGTTCTCGATGACGGTGAGGTTGCCGAAGAGGTTGAAGGACTGGAACACCATGCCCATCTTCTTCCTGACCTCGTTGAGGTCGGTCTTGCCGTCGTTGATCACCTGGCCGTCGACGATGATCTCGCCGGAGGTCGGGGTCTCGAGCATATTGATGCAGCGCAGGAGGGTGGATTTGCCGGTGCCGGAGGGTCCGATCACCGCGATGACGTCGCCGTCGTTGATCGTGATGTTCACGTCGGTGAGCGGGGTGACGTCGCCGAATTCCTTTCTGAGATGTCTGATTTCGATCA
>JAEENW010000086.1 GCA_016283945.1 Bacillota bacterium | reverse complement strand
AGGAACGGCCTGCTGGTCGTTGGTGCGGCCTATCATGACGAGGCCCCTGTACTGCCTGGCCTTGTCCGCGATGATATCCCTGAGCCTGACGGTCTTGTCGTAGATGATGTCCCAGGCGTCTCTCATCTGCAGGATCATGGCGCAGTCCATGATGTCCTGGGTGGTGGTCCCGTAGTGGACGAACTGTCCGTTCTCCTTGCTGCAGATGTTCTTGTAGACGTTCACGAGCGGGACGACCGGGGTGTTCGCGACCTCTACCTGACGGAGATACTCAGCCTGGTCGATGAGGTCGATGTCGCACTTGGAGACGATCTCGTCCGCGGCAGCCTTGGGGATGATGCCGAGCTCGCCCTGGACCTTGGCCAGCGCCGCCTCGGTGATCATCATGTTCTTTACGTAGTTATAGCCTCCGAAGGCCTTTTCGGCCACGTCCACGCTGCCGTAGTTATCTTTCGTGAAGCCCTGATAAATGAAGTTTCTCTTGTCCATAAGCGTTACCTCCGCGCGTTGAAACATGAGATCCGGTTTACGTGTGATGCCGCGGAGCTGCCGCGGCGGGATGAACTGAATAACTTGTATCGAAAGTATCTAAGACATTATATATCGAATGAGGCGAAGCTGTATATATGATCATTCGATAGCGCCGTAGAACATGTACTGCTGCAGTATGCCCGCGAATCCCTCGTACCTTTCGAAGGGGAAGCCCTGCGGATACTCGCTCGCCAGCACCCTGGAGATCCAGACGTCTATCGGGAAGGCCCCTATCCTGTGATAGCCGAAGAGCATGGCGCAGCTTGCCACCTTGATCCCCACGCCCTTGAGTTTCATGAGCTCCTCGAGAAGTTCGCAGTCGCTGAGGGCAGAGAGCGCAGAGAGGTCGAGCTCCCCGCTGTCGACGGACCTCGCGGCGAGGCTGACGTAGGGTACTCTGTAGCCCAGAGAGCAGGCCCTGAGTTCGTCCTCGCCTGCCGCCGCGAGCCTCGCGGGATCCGGGAAGGCGTATCTGCCCTCTCCGATCTCTTCCCCGAAGCTCCTCGAAACCGCCTCGACTGCGGCCTTGATCGCGGGGATGTTCTTGCGCTGCGAGATGATGAAGCTGATTAGCGCCTCCCAGGGATCCTGTCTGAGTATCCTGATTCCGCGGCCGTTCTCCGCCGCCTTCGTCAGGTAGCCGTCCTCCGGGTCTATAGAGGCGCGCACCGCCGCGTAGTCGTAGTCCAGGTCGAAGTAGCCGCGCCACAGCCTCCCAAACTCCTCCTCGGAGCAGTCGAAGGAGGCTCCCGAGGGCTCGTCCCTCATGCGCAGCAGCTTCCCGAAGGCGGTGAGCTCGTATATGGCTCCTCCGCCGTCCGCGCGAGCTCCTTCCGCGCCGTCTTCGCCCACCCTGTTCATGCGGAAGCACTGCCCGCTCGCCGCTATCTTTTTTATATCCAGATCTTCGCTCTCTATCCTGATCATTTTCAGCTCCCAAACGGCTCCGGGCCGATTTTTCACATTCTATCATCTTGTCATTTAAGCGGCAATATATTAGAATTTAAGCGATCAACTATCGATCTTCGCATTTTTCAGAAAGGATGTATTATGAAGAGATTTGATGAAATGACCGCTGAGGAACTCAGACAGGCCAAGGAAGAGCTCATCAAGAGATACAAGGACTATCAGGACCTTCATCTCTCCCTGAACATGGCCAGAGGCAACCCCAGCGTAGATCAGCTCGCCCTCTCCATGCCGATGCTCGACGCCCTCAATTCCCAGTCTGACTGCCACGACGCCAGCGGGATGGACGCCCGCAACTACGGCGGCCTCCTCGGACTTCCCGAGGCCAGAGAGTTCGGAGCTCAGTACATGGGAGTATCCTCCGCGGACGAGATCATCGTCAACGGCAACTCCTCCCTCAACTTCATGTATGACTCCCTCGTAAGGGCCATGCTGACCGGAAACAAGGACAGCGAGAAGCCCTGGAAGGACTGCGGCAAGATCAAGTGGCTCTGCCCCGTCCCCGGCTATGACAGGCACTTCACCATCTGCGAGATGCTCGGCATCGAGATGATCAATATCCCCCTCACCGAGTGGGGTCCGGATATGGACATGATCAGAGAGTACGTCAAGGATCCGCAGGTCAAGGGTATGTGGTGCGTCCCCAAGTACACGAACCCGTACGGCGGTTCCTACAGCGATGAGGCCATCAAGGAACTCGCCGCTCTCGAGCCCGCCGCCAAGGATTTCAGGATCTTCTGCGACAACGCCTACACCGCTCACTACATCTACAAGAACACCCCGGTGCTCAACCTCCTCGAGGAAGCCAAGAAGGCCGGACACGGAGATATGGTATTCATGTTCGGATCCACCTCCAAGATCACCTTCCCGGGCGCCGGCGTAGCGTTCTTCGCCGCCTCCGTCGACAACATCAAGTTCATCGAGAAGCAGGCCAACGTCGAGATCATCAGCTGGGACAAGATGAACATGCTCAGGCACCTGCGCTTCTTCAAGAACATCGACGGACTCTACGCTCAGATGGACAAGCACGCCGCCCTCCTCAAGCCGAGGTTCGACGCCGTTCTCAACGGACTTGAGAAGGAGCTCGCCGGCAAGGGCTGCGGCACCTGGGTAAAGCCGGACGGAGGTTACTTCGTTACCTTCATGGCCACCAAGGGCACCGCCAAGAGAGTCTACCAGCTCTGCAAGGAAGCCGGCGTCACCATGACCCCGGCGGGCGCGACCCATCCGTATCACGCCGATCCGGATGACTCCTTCCTTAGGATCGCTCCCTCCTTCCCCAGCGTCGAGACGCTCGAGAAGGCCATCGAGATCCTCGCGATCTCCGCTCAGATCGCGACCATCGAGAAGCTCGAAGCTGCCGCGTAAGCACAACGCTTTGAACTGACCGCGCCGCGGCCGCGGCGCGAATGCGAAGTGCTGATCATCCGGGCGGATCCGCTGTCCGGATGATCAGAGCTTTTTTGAAAAGTATGGATACGTTATATCTCAGAACGCCTGAAAAACGTTCGCGGCCCGCTCAGCGGGCCGAAGGTATTGAAATGAGGTCAAACCATGAGCAAACTGATCATTCCCGAAGGCTACAAGCCGCTGCTGTCGGTCTATGACACACAGAAGGCCATAGGCAAGATCCACAGCATCTTCGAGAGGGACCTGAGGATAGCCCTCAGGCTCTCCAGAGTCTCCGCTCCCCTCTTCGTCGAGGCCGGCAGCGGACTCAACGACGACCTGAACGGCGTGGAGCGCCCGGTCGCCTTCTCCATCAAGGAGGACGGCACCGAATGCCAGGTCGTCCACTCCCTCGCCAAATGGAAGCGCATGGCGCTCAAGCGCTATGATTTCCACGTCGGCAAGGGACTCTATACAGACATGAACGCCATCAGGCGCGATGAGGATCTCGACAATCTCCACTCGATCTACGTCGATCAGTGGGACTGGGAGAAGATCATCAACGAGTCCGACAGAAACCTCGATTACCTCAAGGACACCGTGACCGCCATAGTCAAGGCCGTCTGCGATACCGAGGATGAGCTCAGGGACGATTTCCCCGAGCTTGAGGTCCTGAAGAAGAAGGACCGCCACGTGTTCTTCATCACCTCTCAGGAGCTTGAGGACATGTTCCCGGATCTCACTTCAAAGGAGAGAGAGAACGAGATCTGCAAACAGCATCCCACCGTCTGCATCATGCAGATCGGCGGAGCCCTGAAGAGCGGTGAGCCGCACGACGGACGCGCTCCGGACGACGACGACTGGGACCTCAACTGCGATATACTGTTCTACAACGAGGTGCTCTGCTGCGC